>JACDBO010000475.1 GCA_013694885.1 Chloroflexia bacterium
CGATCTTGTCGAACCAAAGGAAACCATCCTCATCGATGTGCGTGACGATAAATCCAATCTCGTCGATATGGCCCTCGATGACCACCTTTGGCCCACCGGTACCCTTGACCACGGCGTAGGAGTTGCCGAGAACATCCCACTCGACGTCGTCCGCGAATGACATTGCTTCCTCCCGCCAGACGAGAGCGGCGGCTTGCTCGAATCCTGACGGACCCGGCGTGGTGAGTAGTCGTCTCAGAAATTCTCGAGCGTTCTGGTCCATGTTTCATCCCCAACATCGGTCAAGTTGCGCGTCAGTCCATCCACAGCGACGATTCGCTGGAAGCTCACCTCACCCTGCTTGTCTTTTCGAGCCGCGGCGAGAAATCTCTCGTTCCGACACCTTCTTTGCCAAGGGAGGAGCATACGAATCGGCGGTCAGGAAGAGCCACTGTCGGACTGCGTCATTGCACCACTTTCCTTCGCGGATAGTCACTTTTCAGGTTCTCCCGCCGACATTGTCTCTGGGTTGAGTCGGTCCAGAAGCGCGGCGAGCTCCTCGTCGTCGAGTTTGCGGAACAGCGGAGCGGTCTCGCCGAGCGTCCGACCCGCCGGTATCTCGACCGGTCGCCACTCCAATGCCTCGAAGGCGGACGTCTCCCCGAGGTACATGTGCACCTTGGCAGCGGAAAACGGCAGGAACGGCGCCGTGAGTGTCCGCAGCGCGGCGATCACTTGCACGCTCACCCAAAGCGAGGTGTGCGCGCGTTCGGGATCGTCTTTGATCCGCTTCCACGGTTCACTCACGTCGAGATAGCGATTGAGTCGATGAGCCAGCGCCATCGCCTCGGTCAAACCATCCCTCAGCCGCACCTTCTCCAGGCGATCGCCGGCGCGCTCAAAACTCGCGTCGACCTGGGCGAGCATGTCGCGGTCCTCGTCCCGCAACTCGCCAGGCTGCGGCACAATACCGTCGAGCCGCGCGCCGATGAAACGCAGCACGCGGTGAACCGCGTTGCCGTACGTCGCGACTAGTTCGTCGTTGTTGCGCCTCAGAAACTCGTCCCAGCTGAAGTCGGTGTCACGGTTCTCCGGCGCATTGATCGTCAGGAAATAGCGCAGGGCGTCCGCGTCAAAGAGATCGAGCGCCTCGTGCAGCCACGGCAGTTGATCGGTGGTGTGCGACCGGCTCGATGAGATTTTCTGTCCGCCCACGGTCAGAAACTCATTCGCCGGAACGTCAAACGGCAATTCCAACCCGCCATAACCCAGCAGCATCGCTGGCCATATCAGCGCGTGGAACGGGATGTTGTCCTTGCCGATGAAGTAGTAGGACCGGATCGTGTCGACATCCTGCTCGGCGTCCCACCATGCCTTCCAGGCGTCCGGGTCCCCTTGGCGCTCCGCCCACTCGATCGACGCGGACAGATAGCCAATCACCGCGTCGAACCAGACGTAGATGCGTTTGCCCTCATAGCCCTCGACGGGGACAGGCACCCCCCAGTCGAGATCGCGCGTGATCGCCCGTGGCTTCAGCCCCTCGCGGAGCCAGTTGAGCACGAACGCGCCAACATTCGGGCGCCACACCGACTTCTTGCTCTCGACCCACGCCGTCAGCGGCTCCGAGAACTTCGGCAAATCGAGAAAGTAGTGTGTCGTCTCGCGTGGTATCGGCGTCGCCCCGCTCAGCCGTGAGCGAGGTTCGATCAGGTCGAATGGGTCCAACGTCCGACCGCAGTTGTCGCACTGGTCACCGCGCGCCGCTCGGTATCCACAGTGCGGGCACACCCCTTCGATGTAGCGGTCCGGTAAGAATCGCTCCGCTTCCGGGTCAAATGCGGCGATCGCGGTCTGTTCGAAGAGGAAATCGCGTTCAAGCAAGCGCAGAAACATGTCCTGCGTCACCCGGTAATGGTTCTCCGTCAACGTAGTCGTGTAGAGGTCGAAGCTGCATCCCAGCCGCCGAAACGCGTCGGCAATGATCGCGTGGTTCTCCTCGGCAACCGCGCGCGGCGTCGTTCCGCGCTGGTCAGCAACGAACGTGATCGGCGTCCCATGCATGTCCGAGCCCGAAACCATCAGCACATTGCGCCCCGCCAGCCGTTGGTACCGCGCGAACACATCGGCCGGCACATTCGCGCCTGCCGCGTGCCCGATGTGCCGTGGTCCGTTGGCGTAAGGCCAGGCCACCCCGATCAAGATCGATCTCGGCTGGTTCGATTCGTCACTCACGTGTGGAACGTCTTTCTGTCAGAAGCGAGCCTCAACGACGTCTATCTCCCGCAATTCTGCCACGCGTCGTCCAAATGAGACGGCCGCCAGCGCGTACAATGCGTCAATTGAGGATGTACGGACACTACGAAAGGAGTGACCAGGAATGTTGGCATTCGGAGCACACATGTCCGCCTCGGGTGGCTGCGACAAAGCGATCACACGGGCCGGCGACTTCGGTATGGCCTCGTGCCAGCTCTTCACCAAGAACGAGCGGCAGTGGCGCTCGAAGCCCCTCGAAGACGAGGTGATCGAGCGTTTCTTCGCCGAGCGCGAGCGCACGGGTATCTCCAAACTCGTCGTCCACGATTCCTATCTGATCAATATGGCGTCGCCGAAAGAAGACATCCTTACTAAGTCGCTGGCCGCCTTTCGCGATGAGCTGGTGCGCTGCGACCAACTCGGCATCCCATACCTCGTTACCCACCCCGGCGCGCACACCGGGAGCGGGGTGGAAGCAGGGGTCCGCCAGTTCGCCTCGTCCCTCAACCGCATCCATCAGGAATTGCCGGACAATAAGACCCTGACGCTGCTCGAAACGACCGCCGGTCAGGGGACGACCCTCGGCCGCAGTTTCGCCGAACTTGCCGCTATCATCGACCTCGTCGATGAGAAGCAGCGCGTCGCCGTCTGCCTGGACACCTGCCACATCTTCGCCGCCGGCTACGATTTTCGCCCGCGAGAAGGCTACGAGGCCATGATTCGCCTGTTCGACGAAGAGATCGGCCTCGACCGTATCAAGACGATCCACCTCAACGATTCCAAATTTCCTACCGGCAGCAACAAGGATCGCCACGAGCACATCGGCGACGGCGAGATCGGGCTGGATGGCTTCCGCTGGTTTGTCAACGACTCGCGCCTGGAAGGACTGCCCGGCATCCTCGAAACCGAGAAAGGCTACGACGGTGAGTTGGATCGTCGCAACCTGGAAACGCTGCGCACCCTCGTCGAACCACGACCGAGCTAGCTCACCGCCTGGCTCTCCAGCCGGTTCACGACCATCAGCCGCGGCTCGGTCATGTCCTCGATCGCGTACCGAATACCCTCCCGGCTGAGACCGGACGCCTTCACCCCGCCATACGGCATGTGGTCGATCCGGTACGTCGGCACGTCGTTGATGATGACCGCCCCAGTCTCGACCGTCTCGAACGCATAGAGCGCGTGTTCCAGCCGGTTCGTGAAAACCCCGGCCTGCAAGCCGTACACCGAATCATTCAGCCGCTCGATCCCCTCCGCGAACCGCTTCACCGGAAAGAGCGTGACCAACGGCGCAAACGCCTCCCGTGAGCACACGAAACTCCCAGGCGCCGCATTCTCGATCACGGTCGGTGGGAAGAATCGACCCTTCGCCTGGCCCCCGGTCAGCACGCGAGCGCCGCCCGAGACCGCATCCCGCACCCACTGCTCGCTGCGTCCGGCGGCCTTCGCGTCGATCATCGGTCCAAGCTCGGTCTCCGGGTCCAGCGGATCACCCATGCGCAGCGTCTTCGCCGTCTCCACGATCTGATCCCGCACCCGATCGTAGATCGACTCGTGGATGAACACGCGCTGCACCGAGATACAGACCTGCCCGGCATAGGCGAACGCACCGACCCGGATTCGACTCACCGCAAAATCCACATCCGCGTCGTCGTCGATGAGGACCCCAGCGTTTCCGCCCAGCTCCAGCACGACCGGCTTCATCCCGGCCCGTCGCTTCATGTCCCACCCGACATCCGGCGACCCGGTGAATGAGAGCAACTTGAAGCGCTCATCTGAGACGAGTTTGTCGCCGGTCTCCCGGTCCATCGGCAACACACTGACCGCGCCTTTCGGCACCCCGACCTCGTCCATCAGCCTCGCGAACAGGAGCATCGTCAGCGGACACGCGCTCGGCGGCTTCAACACGATCGGGTTTCCCGACGCCAACGCCGGCGCCACCTTGTGCAGCGCCAGGTTGAGCGGGAAGTTGAATGGCGAGATCCCGGCGATCGGTCCAATCGGGAACCGGCGGACAATCCCGAATCGTCCCTTCGATGACGCCAACAGATCGAGCGGGATCACATCGCCCTCGATCCGCTTCGCCTCCTCAGCCGCCGTGTCCAGCGTAAACGCGCCGCGGTCGACCTCGATCTCCGCCTCGCGCACTGGCTTGCCCGCTTCCAGCGAAACCGTCCGAATCATCTCCTCGCGGCACGCCCGGACCTTCTCAGCCAGCGCCTTCAGCAACGCCACCCGGTCAAACGTCGGCATCCTGCGCAACTCACAGAACGCCGATTCCGCCGCCCGGATCGCGTGGTCGAGCTGTTCGGCCGACGCAAAAAACGTCGTGCCGATAACCTCGGCGTTGTATGGATTGCGGACTTCGAGCGGCCGCTCCGACGTCGCCCACGCTCCCGCCAGAAACATCGGGTAGGTCTCGGTCATGTCGACAACCCTCGATCTTCGATCTAGTAGAGTTCAGCCGCCTTGTCACGGAACCGGTCGTAGCGATTCGGAGCATTCGTCTCCCGATGCTCGCCGACACCCGACTCCCACCACGTCGGTTCCTGCGCCCCGATCGCCGCCAGCTCCATCTTGGTGTACACCAACCCGTCACGCTCAACCGTCGACAGCTCATACTCCTTGCTCATCGTGATCGCGTCGACCGGGCAGACCTGGGAGCACATCCCGCAGAACAGACAGCGGCCCGCCATCAGGATGAACTCGACAAGCTCGCGGTCGCCTTCCTCGGAAGGCACAACATTGAGTTGCAAACAACTCGTCGGGCAGATCCGCGGGCAAAGCCCACACGCCACGCACAGCGGCTCTCCCGTTTCCGGGTCCGCCCGTAGCGACGGCAGCCCTCGAAACCGCGGCTCCATCGGCCGCTTCTCTTCGGGATATTGCTGCGTCACCGTTGGCGCGAACAACCGCTTCAGCGTAACGGCAAACCCCTTGGCCTCATCGAACATCGGCGGTGCTGCCCTTTCCAGTGCGCAACCGTTGACCGTCGATCGCGACGACTGATCACATCACAACGTGCCGGCCGCTGCCAATCGAGGCGAGAGCGGACGAAGTGAACCGTCTCCTTGTTTCAAGATCGTCTCGGAAACACCGCCAAATCCGTGCACCGGCGTCGTAATGCCACTGCGCTCCAGTCTCGCGTACGTCACCCCAGCGTAACCTGGGATCAGCTTGCTGATCTCGGCCATCACCTGACTCGGGTGGCTGTACTCCATGCCATAGCCCATCCGCCGCCCGAGCTCGCAAATGATGTCGAATGCCGACCGCGCCTCGCCCATCGCCGGCACCGCTGCCCGCACCCGCTGCACCGTGCGGTCGAAGTTCGTGAATGTGCCGTCCTTCTCGATCGACAGCGATTGCGGCAACACCACATGTGCGTGTTGAGTCAGTGGCGAGTCGAACGCCGCCGCGACGACCAGGAGCTCCAGCTTAGCCAATGCCGATTCCAGCCGAGGGTCGATCAGCGTCTCCGCTCTGCTCAACCCACCCTCGACAAACATCGCTTTGACGCGACCATCCTCGATCGCCTCAACCAACGCGTCCCCCGCGAGTCCGGTGCGTGCCG
>JACDBO010000027.1 GCA_013694885.1 Chloroflexia bacterium
GGCGTGGATCGAGCTCTCGGCGGAACCGGCGAGCAGGCGGATGAGACCCGTCTTGCCGACCGGAAACGGCAGCGTGTCGACGGCGGCGAGGGCGGCACGGGCGTCGGCGGCGGTCGTCTCCCGGCGCTGGCGCGGGGCCTTCTCGGTTGGCTGCTCGGCGGCGCGACGAGCGGCGCGTCCGGTGCAGACATCGCAGATCGTCCCGCACGGTTCGATCCGCTCGCCGAGGTGAGCGGCGAGAACGACGTGGCGGCACTGATCGGCACCGGCGTAGGCGAATACCTCGTCGATCCGCTCGCGGGCGGCCGTCCGGCTCCGGGAGAGCAATCGTTCGAGCGTCGCTCTGGTATCCGGCGGCGCGGGATGGAGTTCCAGACAGGCGACGCGCGCTCCGTCGCGGACACTCACCTCGCCCGCGTGGTCGGCAAGGAGTCGGGTGAGGTGTGAGGGGGTGAGGTCGAGCGCCGCGCAGGCGTCCGCGGTGCGGATGGTCGCGGTGTTGCCGTGGGCGAGTCTTGACCAGTCGCGGAACCGTTGCCAGACGTCGTCACCATCTGGAGCTGCTTCTCGAAGCGAAATCGAGCGGCTGGCCGGCGTGTCCGGGTGGCGGGTCACGAGACCGGCTTGTTCGAGGACACCGAGCGCGATCCGCGTCCGGTCGCGCTCGGCGTATGGGTCCTCGGCGTCGTCGGGGACGAGACTGGTCAGGTCGAGGAGGGCCCAGTGTCCGGTCGCCCGGCGCTGAATGGCGGCGTAGACGTGGCGCAACGTCGCGAGGTCGATCTCGTCGCGGCGGGCGAGGGTGAGCAGCGAGGTGCGGTCGGCATTGGTGCAGAGCAGCACACAGTGGGAGAGTTGGGCGTCGCGACCGGCGCGCCCCGACTCCTGGGCGTAGGCGGCGACGGACATCGGTGGACTGAGGTGGATGATCCAGCGCACATTGGCTTTGTCGACGCCCATCCCGAAGGCGACGGTGGCGACGACGACGCGGGCTTGTCCGCTCATGAACCGCCGCTGATTCTCGGCACGAAGTTCTCGTTCGAGTCCGGCGTGATAAGGCACCGCATTGATCCCCCGGCCGCGCAGCAGCCCGGCGATGGTCTCGGTGTCGCGGCGGGAGGAGGCGTAGATGATCCCTGGGCCTTGCTCCCGGTTGGCGAGGGCAAGCAGTTTGGCAACTTTGGCGTCTTTGTTGGCGAGGCGATGGACTTCGTAGAACAGGTTGTCGCGGAACACACTGGCGCGCACGCGGTGGAGCGGCCGCTTGAGACCTGCGGCGATCGCGTCGGCCATCTCCGGCGTTGCCGTGGCGGTGATCCCGAGGACGGTGGCATCGCCGAAGTCGGCCAGCGCGACCGGGATCGAAAGGTAGTCGGGCCGGAAGTCGTGGCCCCACAGGCTGATGCAGTGGGCCTCGTCGATGACGACCAGGGCGACACCCGCCTCGCGCAGCGCGCTGAGAAAACTCGCCTGCCGCAGCCGCTCCGGCGCGGCGTAGACCAGCTTCACCTCGCCGGCGGCGATGCGGGCTTGCGCGTCGCGTTGCTCATCCGGCGAGAGCGAGCTGTTGACGAGCACCGCCTGGTCGCGGACCGCCGGCGGCAACCCCTCGACCTGATCCTTCATCAGCGCGATCAGGGGCGAGAGGACGAGTGTGACGCCGTCAAGCAGCATGGCGGGCAGCTGAAACGTGAGCGACTTGCCGGCCCCGGTCGGCATCGTCGCCAGCGTATCCCGCCCGGCGAGCACGTTGCCGATCACCTCCGCCTGTCCGGGACGCAGCGCGGCGAACCCGAACTGCTCCCGCAGGACTGGCAGCACCCTTGGATCGAGATCGATGGGTTCAGTCAACGGTTGCAGGGGTTGCGGCTCGCTCCGGACGAAGGACTGAGGACTGAGGACTGAGGACTGAGTGGTTCGGTCAGTGGCGTTGGCTCCCCCTTTCCCAGAATTGGGAGAGGCTCCTCCCCCGAGTCGGGGGAGGTCGGGAGGGGGTGAGGCTGGAGGGTGAGGACCACCCGCACCGATGACCTTCTCGATCTCGCCTGCCAGCACCAGCCGCCGGTGCAGGACTCGTGCTTCGGCGCGTTCACGCGCGTCGTGCTCGAGCTCGAGGAGCTGTGCACGTTGGTTGCGGTCGCCCAGCGCGTCGTAGATGGAGATACCCGTTCGGAGGGTGCTTAGGGGCGGTTCGTCGTCTGCCAGTTCAAGCGCATGTTCAAGGATGGCGGCGGCGGTGTCCGCGCGGCCGTCCGTCAGTGCCAACTCGGCCAGTTCCGTGAGGGCCGCGATGTTGTCCGGCTTGCGGTCTACGATGGCCTCCAGCGTCTCGCGCGCGAGCGCTATGGCACCGGTGGCGCGCGCGACTCGGACGCGGAACTGTTCGACGGTGGCCAGGTCCGGGTCGGTCTGGTCGAGGTGGTGGCTGATCGCGGCCGCCTCTCCGTATCGCCCGGCGTCGAGCAGAAATCGGCCGAGCGCAAGGCGCGCGGTGGCGCTGGGCGCAAGCTCGATGCGCTGCCGGAGGTGGTGCTCGGCGTCGACGGGTACGTCAGCGGCCATCGCGAGGTGAGCGCGCTCCTCGAGGGAGGTACCGGTCGTGCCC
>JACDBO010000036.1 GCA_013694885.1 Chloroflexia bacterium
GAGGTCGGCCTCCCAGACGACGATCCGCGCGCCCGGTTTGGCGATGCGGACGAACTCCGCGAGCGCCGCGTCCGGATCGGGAACGTGCTGCAAGAGCCGCTCGGCGCGAACACCGTCGAACACCGCATCCGGCAGGTCGAGGTGTTGGGCATCCATCCGCGCGAATTCCGCCGCGATCCCCGCTGCTGCAGCGCGGCGCGGCGCTTCCTCGATCATCCTCGCACTCGCGTCCACGCCGAGCGCCCGCCGGCCGGCCCGACGAGCCGTGCCAGGGCCAGCACATCGTTTCCCGTGCCGCAGCCGATGTCGCAGGCCTGATCGCCGGGATGCAGATCGAGCAGCGCGTAGCTGCGCCGCTTGATTTCCTGGATGTATTCGGAAGCGCGCATCGCGTCCAGATAGCGCACGAAATCTGCCGGATCCGTCGTCTTGTCCACTTGATCGAATTCGATGCGTAATGACTTGTGCATGGCTTTCCTCCTCCGACGTATCCTGGTCGACGCTTCCTGGCTACCGCTGTTCCGTGACCGAAGTGTCAGCGGGTTCAGGAGGCGAGCCTCGGGCGGCTCGCCAAAGACCATCCCCCAACGACACTCCGCCTCACATTTGCGGGGCTCGCGCGTCAAACAAGAAGAACGGGCAACCGCATCTCAGGGTATGCCTTGCGGGCAATATCCCTGGTTCGGCGTCCGAGCCACGCACGACTTCGTCATCTGAGGGCCGGCGCAATGACCAGTCAGCCGAGAACGTGGACGCTGCTCGGTGCTGACCGCAATCCATATGAAAGCGATCGACCGGGCGGGCTGGGTGGGCATCGCAAGAGCCGGATCTATGGGCGGCTGGATTGCCCTGGCGCGCGGCGGGCAATTGCGCGCGGTGGGTACGTCGCCAACCGGGTGTTTTTCCTGGACGAAGCCGCCGCGATCGCCGCCGGTTACCGCCCGTGTGCCGTGTGCATGAGAGAGCGCTACGATGAGTGGAAGGCCGACCCGATCGCGTTCGCGGGCAAGCGTATTGCCTGGCCGGGCGGATTGAGAGGCGTGTGATGAGTCCCGGAGTCACGGGAAACGCCCGAGTTGACAAGCTGCTCAACCAGCTCGACGCGGCGTGGATGGAGTTTCAGGAATCGTACGCCGGCTTGACCGACGAGCAAATCTTGGTGCCCGGCGTGACCGGTGCGTGGTCGGTCCGGGACCTCATCGCGCATGTGACGTGGTGGGAGGAAGAGGCGATCGCGCACCTGCCGCTGATCCTCGACGGCGGTCGCGCTCCCCGCTACTCCGTCAAATACGGCGGGATCGACGCCTTCAACGCCTTGATGACCGAGCGGACGCGGGGCCGCTCGCTCGCCGAGGTCCGGCGGGAGTTCGCGGAGACGCACCGGCGGCTCGTCTCCTACATCCTGAGCGTTCCTCCCGAGCACCTCGTTGCCGAGCCTCGCTTCCGCCGCCGCCTGAAACTCGACACCTTCGGCCACTACCCGATCCACACCGCCGACATCCGCGCTTGGCGCTCCCAGCATGGACGGTAGAAGACGATTTTCGATCATTCTTTACCACCGGCGGGCCAGGGTGCCGAAAGCCGCCAAAGTACGCCGATTGGATTCGGGTTCGGTCGCGCAATCATTCAAGAAGCACGAAGGGCCAAGGGAGCGGCGAAATATGACTCAGGCATCCGCGCGCAGCGCGGGGCAGAGCGCGAGCACATCGGCGAGGATGCCGGCGGCGGTGACTTCCGCACCGGCGCCGGGCCCGGAGACGACACAGGGATAGTCGTCGTAGCGACGAGTGCAGATGGAGACGATATTCTCCGGCCCCTGGAGCGCGCCGAGCACCGTCACCTTCGGCACCTGGCGTAACCCGACCGAGATCGCGCCCTCCGCCGGCACCGTCGCCACGTACTTCAGCGCCGCGCCGGCTTCCATCGCCTCGCGGCCCATCGTCGCGATCTCGTCGTCTCCCACACTGACCCGGTCCAGAAACTCGGCAACCGAGACCTCCACGAGGTCGGGGGGCACCAGCGACTCGACCGCGATGTCGCTGAGATCGACCGGGCGGCCCATCGTTCGGGCCAAAATGAGCGCCTTGCGGGCGACATCGAGACCGCTGAGGTCGTCGCGCGGGTCAGGTTCGGTGTAGCCACGCTCTTTGGCGGCGCGGACGGCCGCCGAGAAGGGCATCCCGCCCGCCACATCGGAGAAGATCGCGCCCATCGTGCCGGAGAGTGCGCCGGTGATCGCGATCGGCTCGTCGCCGGTGTCCAGCAGCGCGCGCAGTGTCGAAATCACCGGCAACCCGGCGCCACACGTCGCCTCGTAGCGCAACCGGCCGCCCGGCCCCGTCTCCGCCCACAGCACGACCGACCTGGGGTCGTTCGACGGCAGGGCGAGTGGCGCCTTGTTGGAGAGCACGACACCGGCGCCGCGTTCCAGCGCGCGTGCGTCGAGTTCGGCCGTCCGTTCCCCGGCCGCCGCGTCGATGACGACGAGCGGGCCGCGCGACGCGAGGGTGTCGACCGCCTCGGCCACCGTCACGAGGCCACCTGATTCGGTCGCACTGGACTGAAACGTTCCGGTGGCACGCCGCGCCTCGACGATCCGCGCGAGTTGACGGTCGTCCAGCCCGCGATCGCCGGCGGCGATCAGCGCACCGGCACGCCCCGCGACGCCGCCGAACACCACATCGAACCCGAGCCGCTCGCTCCAACGCCCGTGATGCGCCCGCACCTGCCGGAGCACTTCGCCGCCGACCGTGCCGACACCGAGCTGGAGCAGCGTGATCCGTGCCGGGCGGTGTCCGGTTGGGTTAACCATCGTGCCCTCCCGGCTCTGGCGAGGGTCGAGTCCGCTCGTCGTCGCTGTCCATAACGCGGACACGCCGCGCGGCGATCACCCGCGATGGCCGGCGGGACGATACCCGGCCCGCCTCCGCGCGGAGGGTGGCCAGGCGCTGGGCGATGTCGCTGAGTTCCGGGAGGTCGGGCCGCTGTCGGGGAACGTGCGGTCGGGCGATCGTCAGGTGCTCCCGGCGCTCCCAGCGCTCACGCAGCTCACCGAACGACCGCCGCAGCGAGCGCTGCCACTCGTGCAATTCGTGGAGCTCACTCCGCGCGGCCGCCTGCCCTTCGGGGGTCGACTGGCCGAGGTGCCGCAGCCGCCGCTGGCGAGTTTCGAGCAGGCGGCGCGGACCGACGCCGACAAGCTCGCCGAGCGCCGCGCTCACGTCGCCGCGCAGCGTCATCGCCGCCCAGGCGGGATCGGCATGGGCCGCTGGCTCCGGCTCTGCCACCACGTCGTCGACCAGACCGAGCCGCCTGCACTCGCGAGCGGTCAGCACCGGTGAACTCGGCCCACCGACCACGCCGGCATGTCCGGCGGACTCGAGCCGGCGCCCGAATCCGCCATTCACGGCGCCGGCGGCATAGACCGCGTGGTCTTGAATCAAGACACGGTCGCCCGTCATCAGTGCCGAGGCCATCGGCTCCCGCACCTCGCCGACGGCGACCGCGACGATGGGTACCGGCAACACCACCAGCAATCCGAGCAGCTGCGCCACGGCCAGGCTCGGATCAGGCGCCGTGCTCTCGGCCCCAGCCGCCAGTCCGGGCGACTGGGTGAGCAACACGAGCGGCAGTTCCAAATGACCAGCCAGCCGCGCGATGCGCATCGCCTTCCGCGCGGTGGCGGCACTCGCCGCGCCGCTGTTCCCTCGCAGCGCCACTACGGCCACGGCGAGGTCGTCGAGCCGCCCGAGACCTCCGACCAATCCCGGTGAATCCGCATCAAGACGGTCGCCGTGGAGCTCGGTGAAATCGTCGACCATCGAGCGCAGGTAGAACGCGGCATCCGGGCGCTCGGGATGGCGCGCGGCGGCGACCGCTTCCCACGCCGACGGCGAGGCCCGGCCCACGGCCGTCCGCTCTACCCGTCGCGGCGTGCCGCGCCGTGTGACCAAATCGAGGAGCGATCCGAGGTATCCGCGGAGCTTGACCCGATCGACGATGCCGTCGAGTGCGCCGCCCGCCAGGAGAGTTGCCACGCCGATCGACCGGTCGCTGGATGCTGGTGACGGCGCGCCGAACTCGGTCCCGACCTGGGTACCTGGTTCGGCGAGGATGATGTCGCACTGGGCGGCGAGCGCGCCGAACACCCCGGCAGCCGTCGGGTGCGTCAGCACGGCCACCATCGGAACTGCGGCGAGGTGGAGGCGCGACGCGGTCGCGGCCAGTCGCGCTCCCTGCGCCAGTGCCAGCGGCCCGGAGCGGGTCCGCGCCGCACCGCCCGCGCAGACCGTCACCAACGGCAGCGAGCGGGCCAGCGCCAGCTCGAAAGCGCGGATAATCGTCTCGGCCACGACCGCGCCGAGCGCCGGACCGAGCAGCTCGTCGTCGAGGATGACGAGCACCGACTCACTGCCCCCGATCCGCGCCCGGCCGGCCACCACCGCGGCGCCCAACGCCGTTCGTGCTCGATCGGCGCGGATCGCTGGCACACCTGGGAGGGGCTTCTCGCCAGCGACGGACTCAACCGCAAGGGGCAAGGCGCGGAACGACCCGGCGTCGGCAATCAGCGCCAAGCGCTCTCTCGCCCGCAGGGGGAAATGCCGTCGGCAACCACCGCAGACGCGATGAGTGCGAAAGACGTCGTCCCCGCCGAGATCACTTCCACAGCCAGGACAGACGAGCGCCGGTGCGGCCACGGCATCACCCAGCGACACCGGCCACTCATCTTCGAGATGACGCATCCGCGCGCCGCCAGTGGTGTCCATGTTCACGTCCAATCTTCTTCGCGCCGACTTCGACCCGCGCATTCGCCCTCGGACACGCAACGAGGCGACTGTCGCCGCCCATCCTAGGCGGCGCCTTCCACGGGGTCAACGCCGCCGGCCCACCGGACGGGAAGAATTGACAGAATTGTGATAGTAGAGAGAATCGAGCGGTTTGCACAGTTCCAGTCATGATGAAGGGCAACAACCATGGAAAAGACGATAGGCGCGTTCGAGGCGCGTCGCCAGTTCGGACAGATCCTGAAGGGGGTGTCGGGCAGGGGCGAGAGCTACGTCGTCGAGTACCACGGCGAACCGGTCGCCGCGGTGGTGCCGTTGCGCATCTACGAGCAGTGGAAGCGTGAGCGTCAGGCCTTCTTCGACAATATGCGGGCGGCCCAGGAACGAGCTAACCTGTCGCCGGAGGAGGCGGACGAGCTTGTCGAAGATGCTATTCAGGCGGTACGACGGGAAGCTCGGCAGGGCGCGACGGAATGAGGGCGGTGCTGGACACCAACGTTGTCGCCAGTTCCACTCTTTCCCGCACGTCACCCCCCGCTCAGATCCTGGAACGGTTGCAGCGGCGCCAATTCGAACTCGTCGTTTCGACTGCGCTATTTGCGGAGTATGAACGTGTACTCCGCTATCCTCACATTCGAGCGCGGAATGGATTCGATGATTCCTTGATCGCCGCCCAACTGAAGACCTTGCGCAAACTCTCAAGCCCGGTCGAGCCGGATTTCTCGATCGACGTTGTGAAAGACGACCCCGACGACAATCGCGTCCTGGAATGCGCATTGACGGGAGCCGTCGGCGTGATCGTCAGCGGTGACAAGCATCTGCGTCGGCTCGTCGTCTTTGAAGGCATCCCCATCCTTCTGCCAGCCGCTTTTCTTGCCGTGCTCGATGCCGACGACGAGATCACGTAAGCCTTCACGCCATCTCCATGCGACACGCGATGGGCGAGGCGCATGGCTAGACAGAGCGGGCCGTTCCAGCGAAGCTGATGATTAAGAGGTCACACCTTCGCTGGCCTGTGCCTCGCTCGATCGTTCGACGAATCCCTCATCAGGAGCAGCACGCGTCGTGACGGAGCAGGATACCCGGACGGACTGGCAGCTCGACCGTGCGGAGACGATGGCGCGCGGCGGCATGGTCGCCGCGAAGACGCCGCTGGCGGCCGAGGCGGGTGTCGCCATGCTGCGCGGCGGCGGCAACGCCGTCGATGCGGCGGTTGCCACCGCCTTCGCTGCCGGTGTCGTCGAGCCTTGGATGAACGGCCTCGGCGGCGGCGGCTACCTCGTCGCTCATCTGGCGGAACGCGGTGAGACGGTTACGGTCGAGTACCCGATGGTGGCCCCGGCCGGCGCGACGGCGGGGATGTTCCGGCTCAGTGGTAAGGGAGTGGACAGCGCGCTCTTCGGTTGGCCGGCGACGGTCGACAACGCTAACGTCGTCGGGCACCGCGCGGTCGCCATCCCCGGCACGGTGGCCGGGCTCGCCTTAGCTCTGGAGCGATTCGGCACGGTCTCGCTCGCGCGCGCAATGGAATCGGCCATCGCCCACGCGGAGGACGGGTTTCCGGTCACCTGGCACACCACCCTCACCATCGCGCGCGACCTCGCCAACCTGCGCCGATTTCCGGCCACCGCCGCTGTCTACCTCGATACCGCCGGCAACCCGCCAGCCAGCATCGAACAGACCAACTTACCGCGCCTGCGCCAACCGGACCTCGCTCGCACGCTGCGCTCGATCGCGGACGAAGGCCCCGCTGCCTTCTACGAGGGCGCCTTCGCCGCCGCCGCCGCCGAGCACCTGGCGGCCCACGGTGGGGTCCACACCCGAGCCGACTTCGCGACCTACGCGGCCGAAATCGGCCATCCATTGTCGATCCCCTACCGGGATGCGTATGTCCATACCGTCGGTGGAGGAAGCGGCGGCACCTCGCTGGCGCAGACGCTACGCCTGATCGACGGGTTCGACCTCGCCGCGCACGGCCACAACAGCCCGGAGACGCTGCACCTGATCGCCCAGGCCTTCCGCGTCGCCTTTGCCGACCGCTTCGCCTACCTCGCCGACCCCGACCACATCGACGTGCCGCTCGACAGGCTGCTGTCGGTGGAGTACGCGCGGGACCGCGCCGCCGGCATCAGCGCCGAGCCGTTGAGCGGCCCACCCAGCGCCGGCGACCGCTCCCGGCTCGGAGTGACGCACCAGAAGCCGCCGTCTGTGCCCGAGTACGTCCGCGACGGCAGTACCACCCACCTCGGCGTCATCGACGCCGCCGGCAACGCGGTCTCCCTCACTCAGACACTCCTCAGCGGCTGGGGCAGCCGGGTGGTCATCCCTGGAACGGGCGTCCTGCTCAACAACGGCATGATGTGGTTCGATCCCGAACCGGGGCGACCCAACTCGGTGGCCGGCGGCAAACGGCCCCTCAGCAACATGGCGCCGGCGCTGATCACCCACGACGGGCGCGTCGTCAGCATCGGCGCCAGCGGCGGCCGCAAGATTCAGAACTGCAACGCCCAACTCGTCGCCAACCTCGTCGATTTCGCGATGGGGATGCAGGCGGCGATCAACGCACCGCGCATCGACGCTTCCATCCACGCGCTGGCCGTCAGCGTCCGGCTGCCAGCCACCACCCGCGAGCGGCTTGCCGCACTGGGTCACCGCCTCTCGGTCCGCGACGAGCGCCTCTTCACCGGCGAGTTCGCCTCCCCCGTCGGCATCCTGCGCGACTCGGACGGCACCCTCCACGGCGGCGCCGACCCCTTCTACTTCCCGGCGACGGTGATCGGCCTCGATCGCTGACCCGCTCGTATAGCTGCTGGCTGTCAGTCGTCCATCACGCCGCGGTGGCGTGGCGATGGCGCATCACTGTGCCTGCTTGACAATTTGTCCGTACAGATAGAAAATATGTTCTAACATAGGAAGTTCTGGCGCCGATGGGGCGCCCTTGATCGACCTTCGTTCGCGAAAGGATCAGGTCCATGAGCTGCCCGGTTGTCCATTTTGAGATCATTGGGGCCGACGGCCCAGCCCTTCAGCAGTTCTACCGCGAGCTCTTCGGCTGGCAGATTCAGGACATGCCGGAGATGAGCTACGGCGCAATCGCCCCTGGCGAAGGTGGTATCGGCGGCGGTATCGGCCAAGAGGAAGGGCCGGCGGTCCGCGTCTACATCCAGGTCGACGACCTCGAAGCCGAGCTTACGCGGATCGAGGCCAACGGTGGCGCGACGGTGGTGCCGCCAATGGAGATCCCGGGTGTCGTCACCTTCGCCATGTTCCGCGACCCTGCGGGCAACACCATCGGGTTAGTCAAGAACCAAGGCGACGCTGCGGCGAGTGCCACATAGCGCACTGACCGCGATCTCTTGGCTCTCCGCGCCCGAATGCCTCATGGCTGTCATTTCGAGCCGCGGCGAGAAATCTCTCGTTCCGAGGGAGCAAACTCACCCTGGAAGAGAGGTCTTTCAGGCACTCCCGATGACGATTCGTGAATTATCCGGGTTAAAAAACGTGGACGCTCCGGTATTTCACCGGGGCGTCCCTTGTCGATACCGAAAGCGCTGGCCCGCACCCTGCGGAGACAAGGGTGGTAACCGGGTAGCCCGCCCATCGCTACCGGGCGGGCGCCGCGCGAAGGAGAGACTGCCGATGCCGCTTGTCGCCGAACGCTGCGAAGCCTGCCAGAAAGGCGCGCCCACGGTCGAACTCGACGAGCAGCAAGCGCTGCTGCGAGAGATCCCGGAGTGGGCAATCGTCGAGGTCGAGGGGGTACCCCATCTTCGGCGCGTTTACTCGTTCAAGAACTTCGCCGGTGCGCTCGCGTTTACCCAGCGTGTCGGCGCGGCCGCCGAGGAGGAAGGGCACCATCCGTCTCTGCTGACCGAGTGGGGCAAGACCACGGTCAGCTGGTGGACGCACAAGATCGGCGGCCTCCACCGCAACGACTTCATCATGGCCGCGAAGAGCGACGAGCTCTACCCCGGTCGAGGCTAGATCGACACGATCCCAGCGCCAGTGGTGACCCGTCAGCGCTCTCATGGCGCCGATTCTTGCCTCGAACCGAACCCTGTGCCAGAATGCGCGGCTATGCGCCACTGGGGCCATAGCGCCACGAGACCATGCAGCGAAAGATACGCACACCCTGAGGAGGAACCGCATGTCTGACAGTCACGAGACTCGAAAGAATCCACGCGCACACCTCGTGCTCGACGCGAATACGAGCCGCCGTCGGTTCCTGAAGCAGGCCGCCGCCGCCGGTCTCGCTGGACCCGCGTTGGCCACCAGCGCACACCAGGCGAGCGCGGCGCGGCAGACCGCCGCCACACCAGGCGCCTCACCCTCGC
>JACDBO010000074.1 GCA_013694885.1 Chloroflexia bacterium
GGCGCTGGGTGGACGGGCAGCCGCCGGCGGGCACCAATCACGACAGGGTCCGCATCGTGTTCCTCTGCAGCGGCAACCACGGCATCAGCATGGTGGCCTGCCTCGACAACGACAGCTATGGTTCACTCCTTCGCACCTGGGCGACGCGCCCGGTGGGGGACGGAAATGCATCGTATAGAGTGACTCCCTCCGCTTGGGGACAAAGCCGCCAAACTCAACCAATGGCGGCACGCGCGAAAGGAACCGACGGATGGGTCTCATCGTTTTCGACGAGAAGGACGAGGACCGCCTCGTCGCCGAGCAGTACTCCACCGGACGAGGCCCGGTCCTGCGCAGCGATGTGATGGAACTTACGAAGATCACGTTCGAAAAGGGCAAGGGTGCCGAGGTGCACCAGCACCCCGAGGAACAGATTCTCTATGTGCTCGAGGGCGCGTTCGACGTCATCGTTGGTGAGGAGACGTACGAGGTTCTCCCGGGCCAGGCCAGCTTCCACCCTTCCAACATGCCCCACCAGGCAATTGCGAAGGAGCGGACGGTCGCACTGTCCTTTAAGCACCTCGTCGAACCCAACTACGCCAAGAGCGGCGACCTCAAGTAGCGCGATCGGAGACCGCATGCCGTTCATTCACTACGATCAGATCGAGAAGGAATTCGTCACCCCCAAGCACTCGACGGCGTACGGGGCGCTGGCATTAGGCGAGTCGATCGAGGTCGGGTACCTGTCGTTCAAGGGCGGCGAGGGGGCGGAGCTCCATCAGCACCCGCACGAGCAGATCGTCGTGGTCTTCAACGGCCGTATTCGCGTGCGGCTGGGTGACGAGGAGCAGGAGATCGGACCGGGATCGGGGTTCCACGTCCCACCGAATCTGCTGCACGGTGTGACGGCGATCGAGGATACTGAAGTCATCAGCTGCAAGAACCTGGTCGGAGGCGTTGGCCACCGCACCTAAGAGCAGCGCGACCGTGGTCACGAGCAGATCAGATCAGCTAAGGACGACGACGCGGCTTCCGTTAGGACGACGAATGCTCGAAGGATTGCTGGAATCGCTGACCCCGCTGTCGCTACTGTTCGTGCTGGTCGGCGTTCTGGGTGGAATCCTTGTTGGAGCGCTCCCCGGGTTCACCGCCACAATGGGGACGGCGCTGCTGTTGCCGTTCACCTTCACGCTGGCCCCCGAGCACGGGTTGGCGATGCTCGGCGCGCTGTATGTCGCCTCGCAGATGGCTGACTCGATCCCGGCCTGTCTGGTCAACACGCCGGGCACGCCATCGGCAATGGCAACGGCCTGGGACGGCTTCCAACTCACGAAACAGGGGCGCGGTCAGGCGGCCATCGTCGCCTCGGGATTCAGCGCACTGGTCGGAACCGCCATCGGTGGCGTCACGTTCATGTTCCTGACGGGTCCCCTGGCCAATATCGCGCTGCGGTTCGGACCGCCCGAGTTCTTCTGGGTCGGTGTCTTTGCACTGACGCTGATCGGCAGCATCGCCGGTGATTCGCTGATCAAGGGCATCGCCGGTGGGCTCCTGGGACTGCTCGTCGGAACCATCGGTATCAGCGCGACCGGCGCGGTCTCCCGCTACACCTTCGGCATGGACGAGTTGCGCGCCGGCATGAACGTCGTCGCGGCGCTGATCGGTGTTTTCGCGGTCCCGCAGGTGTTGAACATGGTCGCCGAGCGTCGCCAGCATCTGACCATCGCCACCTACGAAAAGCACCGCGGCGTGACGCTCGCGACGGTGAAGGAGGTTCTGACCAAGCCAGTCAACCTCATTCGTTCGTCCATCATCGGCACCGTCGTCGGCATCCTGCCCGGCGCCGGTGGGCCAGTCGCCACGCTGGTCGCGTACAACGAGGCGGTGCGCTGGAGCACGAACCGCAAGAAGTTCGGGAAGGGAGCGCTCGAGGGCGTCGTCGCCTCTGAGGCTGCCGGCAACGCCGCGGCCGGCGGCGCAATGGTGCCGTTGATCGCGCTGGGGATCCCCGGCTCGGCCCCCGCCGCGGTGATCCTCGGTGCGCTGCTGCTCCAGGGTGTGCGGCCGGGCCCGACGTTCTTCGCCTCCGAGTCGGTGATCGTCTACAGTTTTGCTTGGTCCATCATCATCGCCGGTTTCGTCACGTTCTTAATCGCCGCGGTCCTCGCGGACAGCCTGGCACGTATGGTCCTGATCCCGGTGCGGTTTCTCGCGCCGGTCGTGATGTTCCTGTCCGTCATCGGCGCGTTCGCCATCCGCAACAACATCGTCGATGTGTTCCTCAGCCTCACCCTCGGCGTTCTCGTCTACCTCCTGTGGAAAATCGGTTTTCATCCCGGTCCGATCGGCCTGGGCATCATCCTCGGGCCAATCGTCGAGCCGGCGCTCGTGCAGGCGATGGCGCTTGCCCAAGGCGCGGGTCTGGCGGGCGTCTTCCTTCGAAGCGCCGTGAGCAAGGGGCTCATCGCACTGACGCTGGTGTCCATCGCCTGGATCCTGCTGAGCAACCAGAGGGAGGGCCGCCGTGCCGACTGACAGTGCCGACGACCGGGAGCGCACTGTGACGGGAGACGGTGCGGCCGCCGCTGCGACGTCGCAGGAAACCGAGCAGCCCGCGAAGGGCGAGAGTGCGGTGACGGGTCGTATTTCCCTGGATCTGGTCGGGGGCTTGTTCCTCCTCGCCGTCGCCGCGGTGTTCATCCTGAAGGCCGGGGATGACAAGCTCGACTGGATCTTCCCGCTGAGCCTCAGCTACGCGGCGGGGATCATCGGTGTCTACCTGACCATCCGGGGTCTGCTGGGATTCGGCGAGAGGACGGACACGCTCGTTCCCATCCTTCGCGGGAGGGGCGTCGACGTCTTCGTATTCTCGGTGCTCACGGCCCTGTACGCGGGTCTCGCGCGCACCGTTGGGTTCTGGACCATGAGCATCGTCATGCTCTTCGGCGGCGCGGTCTATCTCGACCATGCGCGAACCACGAAGAGGACCATCTTCGCGGCGGTCAACGCTGTGGCGGTGTGCATCGTGGCCTACGTGCTGCTTCGTAAGGTGTTTTACGTCGCCCTGCCACGCGCCCGGTGGCTGCCGTTCTGACACGGCGGCGATCATGACCGCCGGAGGACCGAGAGGAGGATTGGCGTGAGCATCGACGTCGAAGACCGCAGCGCGTTCAAGGCGCGCATGAAGGAGGCGCTGAACTTCGACAAGCGCCGTGCGGCCGTCCTCACCATCGACATGCAACGGGAGTACCTCGACGAGTCGGTAGGTCAGTCCGTGGTCAAGCCGGACGCGGCTGCACGTGTGCTGAACGCCACCAAGGTTCTGTTGGACGCTTGCCGGGGCGAAGGCATCCCCGTCATCCACGCATACGTGGCGCGTCAGCAGCACGACATCGACGCCGGCATCGTCTCGGGGGGCCTCGCCTACATCAAAGCTGCCCAAGAGATCGGCGCCTCCCAGGCGCCGCATCGACCAGCGAGAACGCGGCCCGATCGGCCGGTGGGTTCACCAGAGGCAGAGGTGCCCGCCGCGCTCGTTGCGCCGTCTGATATCCACATCACCGACAAGAAGGGCCTCGACAGCTTCGCCCACACGGAGTTGGGGTTCCTCCTTGATCGCGTGTTGCAGCCGAAGTTCCTGATCATGACCGGCATCAATACCGACACCTGCGTGTACTCGACGACGTTCACGGCGGCCAACGCCGGTTATGCGCCGATCGTCATCTCCGACTGCGTCGCGAGCATGCGTGGTCGCGACTCGCACGAAATGGCACTGGAGTTGATGTCGCGCAGCATCGCCTGGGTGCTCATGCTCGACGAGTTCCTCGAGCGCCTGCGGGCCTGACCCGGTCCGGCGATCGCATGGACCAGCAGTCCGGGTACCGCATCCACGAGTGGGGCGGTGACCTTCACTGGGACTCGTTCCCGCGCCCAGAGCCGGGCGAAGGCGAGGTCCTGCTACGGGTCGAGGCCCGTGGCATCGGCCTGACCGTCTTGCGGTACCTCGCCGGCAACCTCTCGACCGACGCCGCAGATCTCCCACGAGTTCCGGGCCACGAGATCGCCGGCATCGTGGCCGCGGTCGGTCCGGGTGTCGACGCCCGGTCGATCGGGCAAACGTGTCGTCGCGTACTTCTACCTGTCCTGTCACCTGCGACGAATGCATCGCCGGAGACGAAGCGCGGTGTGAGAACCTCGGCGGGTGGGTCGACGCCCATCTCGACGATGGTTACGCGCCGTGGGGCGTGCTGCCCGCTCGCAACGTGATTGCCGTACCGGCAGAGTTCGACGCCGTGAGCGCGACCGTCGTCCCCGACGCGGTGCAACGCCCGTCCACGTATGCCGCCGGCGAGCACGTTTGACCCAGCCGAGACAGGGTGGCTGTGTGGCTGTCATCGGTGCCGGCGGGGGAGTGGGTATTCACCTCGTGCAGGTGACGTGGCTCCTTGGCGCCCGCGTCGCCGGGCTCAACCTGACGGACGAGAAGTTGGCGCTGATCGAACGTCGAGGTGCGGTCGCGCATGACGCGCGGGACCTCGGCCGCCTCCATGCGGCCTTCTGGTCCAAAGGGCCACCGACGGTCGTCATCGACTTCGTCTGTTCCCCCGAAACGCTGGCCTGGGGAGCGGCGGCGCTATCACGGGGCGGACAGCTGGTCGCCGTGACCACCACGCCGGACGTGCAGCGAGTTCGACCGGTGATCAGTGCGGTCGTCGACCCGAGCGGAATCCCGTCGGTGCACGACCAGCTCCGGGCAGGGACGCTGCTGGGCCGCGGCGCGGTGACGTGGCCGACGGTGGGCTGAGCCGCGCACCTGCCGATGGGAGCGTCGCCGCCGGGGTCAGGGGCGAGGATGACTTCCCGACCCGACGAGCGTGCCCCTATTGGCCGAGTGTCGTCTTCGTGGCCTCGTGCTGCTCTTCGAAGTACGACCTCGCCTCGGCGGCGTCCTGCTCAAGGACGATGAAGGACGTCTCCGCGTAGGCCTCCTGGACCTTCTCGTCTTGCAGCGCCTTCTGGACGGCGGCGTTCCATGCCTCGACGATCTCCTGCGGGGTCTCCGGTGGGAGGATGAACCCCCAGGTCGTCACGAGGTTTACGCCCGGGTAGCCCGCCTCCTCGAAGGTGGGAACGTCCGGGAAGTCCTCGTGCAACTCCGTACCGGACAGAGCGATCGGGATCAACTGCTCGCCGTCGAGCAGTGAGAACCCGGAGATGGCGGCATCGACGTGGCCACCGGCGACCTGCGGGATGATGTCACCGACGCCACCGCTGACCGGGACGTAGGTGATCTCCATGTCAGTGGCGGTCAGGACCTCGTTCACCAGGAGTTCCCCGTTGGATCCCACGCCGGCGATCGAGAGCTTGCCGGGGTTCTCTTTCGCAGCGTTGATGAAGTCTTCGATCGTCTGGTATTCGCTGTCCTTGCCCACGCCGATGATGTTGGGCGAGTACTCCGTGAAGGCGATGTACTCGAAGTCTTCAGCATTGAACCCGACTTCCTCGCCGGCCGTCAGCGAGAGGTTGCTGATGTTGGGCAGCACGACGTTGGAGATCGTGCAGCCGTCCGGTGCCGCATTGGCGAGCGCGTTCCAGCCGACGGACCCGTCGCCGCCCTCCTGGTATGTGATGTTCAGGCGGGTGCCGGTCGCGTCCTCCAGCGCGGACTGCAAGCGCCGGACCTGCTGGTCCGAACCACCGCCCGGCGAGTAGGGAATGATCACATCGACGGCTTGGCACTCCAGGCTCGCTGTTGCGCCGTCCTCGCCGCCGGCAGCCTCACTGCCGCCTGCGTCAGTCGCGGCGGCCTCTGACCCGCCGGCTGGAGACGACGGTTCCTCTTGCGCACCACACGCCGCAGCAAGGAGGGCCAAGACCGCCACAACGAGGGACAACCTGCGAATTCCCATTTCACATGCCTTCCTGATGCACGCGGCGAGCGTGGCTCACGTGTCGCGCTCAAGTCCCGAGACCGTGCGCCAGTCCTCCCGGCACCGGACAATATTGCATGAACATGGCCGAATGCATGGAGAGTCTATAACTCGCTTTCCGCACGTCTCGCCGGCGGTTTAGCCCGGATTCTTCACGGGGTTCGCGGGTGGGCGGTGGGGGTTGGGACGCAAAGGCCCCCTGACCAGGAAGAATGCGGGTTGCGATTGCTCGTGTTCTTCGATCAGGGGGTTCACCTTGCGGGTGCAGCGTAACAAGCGGCCGGCCCGGTTCGACGTCACCGGTGACGGCAAGGGGTTGACGGGCCGGTCGGGCGCTGCGGCGGTGCGCGAGCTGGCCGACCGGATCGGGTTGACCGCGGCGTTGTCGGCGGCGGCGAGCCCGTCGTGTCCGGCCGGGGTGGTGCATGACTCGGGCGGGGTGCTGCGCGACCTGGTTGTGACGTTGGTCGACGGCGGCGACGACTTCTCCGCGATCGAGGTGCTGCGGTCCCAGGCGAACCTGCTGGGCGAGGTCGCGTCGGACTCCACCGCCTGGCGTCGGGTCGCCGACCTGGCCGGCGACGAGCTGTCGGTCACCCGCATCGGGGA
>JACDBO010000114.1 GCA_013694885.1 Chloroflexia bacterium
TCATACCGAGCGCTTGTGGATGGAACTCGGAGAGCGAGCCAAGCCCGAGCAACGTAAAGATGACCGGGATGCCTGTCCGCTCCACAAACCGTTTGAACACGTCTTCCGCATCAGCCAGGATGATGCCATGGCCGGCCATGATCAGCGGCTTCCGCGCCGCGTCGATCAGCTCCGCCGCAAGTCGAACCTGACGCATGTTCGGCACGAGACTTGGTTGGTAGCTACGGCGACCGGTCTCCTCGGGCCACGCAAACTGCGCCTTGGCGATGAACACATTCTTCGGGATGTCGACCAGCACCGGTCCCGGTCTGCCCGACCGGGCAAGATAGAAGGCTTCCTTGATCGTTGGGGCAATGTCCTCCACCCGCTGCACAAGATAATTGTGCTTAGTGACGGGAAGGGTGATACCGGTGATGTCAACCTCCTGGAACGCGTCCTTGCCGATCATCGGCTGCGACACTTGCCCGGTGATTGCGACGATCGGTACCGAGTCGAGGTGGGCGTTGGCGAGACCGGTAACAAGGTTGGTGGCGCCCGGCCCCGAGGTGGCGATGCAGACGCCAACTTTGCCGGTGGCGCGGGCATAGCCGTCTGCCGCCAGCGCCGCCCACTGCTCGAAGCGGGTCAGGACGTGGTGCAAGTTGGCGCTCGGCAGCGCGTCGTAGAGCGGAATCACCGCACCACCGGGATATCCGAAAACGGTGGTGACACCTTCCGCTTCCAGACTCTTGCAGGTAATCGCGGCGCCGCTCAACTCCAGCGCGGCCACCGGCACGGCTGTCTCCAGCCTGGGTTCATCTATGGTTCGAGGTTCAGCGACCATAAGCAGACGCTCCGTTTCCGTTCTCACGAATCACTCGGCCCGCCCACGGCTTCTCGGCGGAATCGGTAGGCACGTCGTCGGCCGCGTTCAGGCGCATCCCCGCGCCAGGTCCGTCGTACTCCACCGGCCTCCACACCCGTCGATGGGCACTTGAGGAGGCGTCCGATGCGTCCGTCACGTCGTTGGTCAGGAGCATCAAAAAAGCCTCCCGTTCGGTGGGGAGGCCAGTCATCGTTCTCGTTCGTTTTGTTTCGCTCTAGGCGATCCTGGTGCTCCCCGCACGCCAATTGCTCCCGATTGGGAGCGTAATAAGTACGAGGCGTACAATTTCGGCGCTTCGAGCTGCCAATGCTAACCCTGTTCTGTGCTTACCTGCACTCACGCGACGTGAGCGAAATGAAGCAACATGGACAGCCTATCGGCATCGTCCGCCGCATGTCAACCCGAACGTACAGCGCGAAGGGCCGAGCCAACTCATGACTCGGCCCTCGCCCCTTCCTCATGCCGCCTTGAGTGGTGTGTCGCCTAAGCGTTTGAGGTCGGTCAACAGCACGCGCGTGCCATACCAGGTCAGGCCGTAGTAGCGACCGTCCGCCGCGCTCCTGACGACGAAGCTGACCGGCACGTCCTCGCCGACCTTGATCGGCGGGCCGACCTCCGCCGCGTTAGGATCGGCGTACTGGAGGCGCTTGGTGACGCGGACCGCGACGTACTGATCGGTGACCATGACGAACTCCATCGACCCATCGACGACCACCGGCGACGCATTTGGGTCGCGCACGAAGGCGGGTATGACAGGCCGCGCGTAGGCAGAACGCGGCGGCTCGGGTGCGGTCGGAAGGCCGGAATCGACGGGGATCGGTCTGCCGCTCCCGGTTTGTGCCGCCTTCAGCACGGCGCGCACCCGATTGATCAGCTCGTCGTTGATGAAGGACCAGACGACTGACCCCGGACATAGTTTGTAATCGGTGCCGCAGAACTCGCGGTGGCCGAAGATCATCGTGATCCCGTCCGGCGTAATCGGGAACTGGTCGTGTCGAACACGCAGGTGCTGCGCGCGGCTGGCGGTCCACTGCACCAGGGTCCGCTTGCACGCCTCGCTGATCGGGTCGTCGTAGTCGCCCGTTACCTCGGTTGACTCGAGATCGAGGTTGATGATGTCGGCACCATGTCAAGCACTATAGCGTTCAACGAACGCAACGCCATCGGGCGACGCGACGCGCGGCCGAAATGGTCCCTGCGCCCAGCCCGCCATGTCCGTCCGGGTGCCGGTGATTCGGTTGATGCGGACCATCGCTCCGCTGTGGTTGTTCACAAAGAAGTCGGTCAGTCCACGGACATCGGGCCGCAGCAGCCAGCCGACGGCATCGTCGAACCGCTGTCCGTTTGATTGTGCCCGGTGGAAGACGATGCCGCGCAACGTCCGCGGTCCCAACCGGTTCATGCCCACTCCATCGCGTTTGTTGACCGCGAGACGCTCGGAGAACGGAGGCATTGGAACCAACTCAGCATCGAACCGAAGCAACCCCTCTCCTCGTGGATCCGGTCCTACCGCAACCGGAAAGAGGCGATGCAGGAAGTCCACGATCTTGTCGGCGTAGGCCGAGTCCGCAGCCCATGTCCCGGCCAGCGAATCGAGCGTCGGGCAGCGCCCGGCGTACCCCGCGCTCACCGCCGCGTCCCATCGCGGGTCGAGTGCGCGGTGGGGAGCAAGACTCGGTGGCAAACGCTCCCCGGCCGCATAGAGCCAGAGATGGACGAGGTGAGCACGGGCCGCCTCTTCGCCCGTCATGAACCGGCGACTCGATGCATTCTGCGCGGGATCACCGGTGATGCCGATTCCAGCGGGGTTGAGTCGCTCCGCCCACCACCGGGAGCGGAACCAGTCCGTCTCGTGGATCGCTTGCGCGGCGGCAATGTCCGCATTGAGCCCCGCGGCGGCGCCAAGGCGGTAAATCTCTCGAAGATACGCGGCGACGGCGTCGAGGCGCGCCGGCTCCCGCATTCGCACGATCGCCAGCACGCGCTCCGGCGTTCCCCGACCGGCGCCACGGATCGGCTCTGATTGTAGATACATGTGCAATCTCCTTTACAGCGACGTGCCGCACGCACGCCGGATGCACCCTGCGTCGCGGAACGTAAAAAACCGACAGCGGGATTCGCCCGCCGCCGGTTCGCGATCGCTCATTCAACTGTTCAGTGAAGTCTGACGCTACCCCGCCGGTCCTTCTTCTCGAAGAGGAAGGTGCCCGTTTTGCTGCGGGCAGACGTGAATTCCCGGGTCCATCGGTGCGCCGCACATCGGGCACCGCGGTCGCCCCGCCGCCACGATGACCGCCGCGTCCGCGCTCAATTGGCGGGCCTGATTGCGGGTAATCCGCAGGTCGAGCGAGGTCTGAGGCTCCTCGTCGTCTTCCTGCACGTCGTGCGCACTAAGAACGATGCGGTCACCGATCTCTTCATAACCGAGTTCCATGCGTCCGACTCGAAACTGTTGCCGCGTCTCGGTGTTGAATTCGAGCGGCACATCGGCTGATTCCAGCTCCGGTCCACGCTCTGGCAACTGATCGAGCATCTGCTCGATGGCAAGCCCGAGCGCCTGGAGCTGCTGCTTCTCCATCCAGACGATGTAGGTCTCGCCCTGGATAGAGGCAAGCAGCCGAAACCGGCGACTCCCCGGCTCGCCGAGTGCCTCGGCGTGGAGCCTTTCCACGTCTATTTCTTTGCCTGGTTTGTTGAACCCCTCCGCCATCGTTCCCTGGCCCCTGCCCTCTCGCCGTCTACGACGCTGGCGTTTCGGTCGCCCTGGTGCGGGCAAAGAATAGCATGTGCGTGCTCACGCTCCGGCCCCAGACGAATCCGTTTCACTTAGCGGGTCGTCCGCCGGAACCGTGGTCTCCTCCCCATTCACCGGCTCAGCCGCAACCTGTTCAGCCGCGCGCGATCGCCGGGTGGACCGAGCGGTTGCGGTGGATCTGCGGACGGCTGCCGCGGGTCGTTGCCCATTGCCCGCGGCAGGCACCTGATCGAGGAGCTCCTCGATCCGTACCCCGGTGAGCGATTCCAGCAGCGCAGGCACCTGAGCGATGATCGATGTCACATCCGCCGTCACCCGGTTGACCCCGGTTCCAGTGTTCTGGCCGTCCGGGCCAGTCGAGATCACGGTGATCTTGTCGACCTTGGTCAGCGGCTCCGCCAACGCGCGGACGATCTCCGGCAACTCGCTCAATAGCCGGTCGAGCACCGCCGCCTGGTTGTACTCCTGGTATGCCGCCGCCTTCGTCTGCATCGCGTTGGCCTCAGCCTGACCTTTGGCGCGGATCACGTCTGCCTCCGCCATGCCCTGCGTCCGAGCGATCTGCGCTCGCGCCTCCCCTTCCAGCCGCGTCGCCTCAGCCTGACCGGTGGCCCGCAGGATCTCCCGCTGCCGCTCGGCGTCGGCCAACGTCTCGATCCGCTGCTTCTCGACTTCAGCCGACCGCACAACCGTGGCAATCAGTTCTTTCTCGCGCCGCTGGATCTCGGCCTGCTGAACCGCGATCTCCCCCTCTTTTCGCACCTGCTCGACGCGAACTTCCTCGGCCACGATTCGCTGCTGCTGCACATTTGCCTGAATCTCGTACGACTTGTCCGCCTGTGCCCGCTGCTCCTGCACCGCCACGTCGTATTCGGCGCGCTTCAACTCCAGGTCGCGCACCGCCTCGGCCTGCCGCGTGCTACTGACCGACTCGGCGATCACTTTTTCCTGCTCCGCCGCCGCCTCGGAGATCTTTGCCTCCCGCATTGCCTGCGCGCGACGGATCGCCGTGTCCCGCTCTGCTTCGGCGGTGGCGATGTCTGCTTGCCGCCGCACGATCGCAATGTCCGGCTTCCCCATGTTGAGAATGTACTCGTTGTTGTCCCGTACCTCGCGGATCGTGAACGAGACAACCTCCAAACCCATCTTCGCCGTATCCTCGGCCACATTGGCTCGCATCCGGTCGGCGACCATCTCTGGTTCCTTAACGATCGACTCCACTGTCAACTGACCGACGATGCCCCGAAGATGGCCTTCCATCACCAACCGGATCAGCCCGTCACGCTCAACCGGAGGCTTGGTCAGAAACTGCTCGGCCGCGGTCAGAATGCTGACCGGGTCGCTCTTGACCTTGATCTGCGCGACCGCTTCGACATTGACAGCGACGCCCTGACTCGTATAGAGGTCCTGCACCGGCGCCACATCGAAGCTCATCAACTCCAGGGACAATTCGCGCCCGGATTGGACCATCGGCCAGATCACGCAGCCGCTACCTTTGACGACCTTGGTTCCGCCAAAGCCATAGACGACGAGCGCCTGGTTCGGCCCCACTTTCCGATAGAGCCGGGCTACCAGCGCGAAGACGAGAAGCAGCGCGACGACCAGCAACACGACCAAGATACCGATAGCCGAAAGTGTCACATTGATGTCCTTTCCATCCGGCGAAGCTGATCTTTCACGGGATCCACTCCACGATCCTCACCGCGAGTTTCTCCTGCCGGGCCGACGTTGGGGGGCTTTGAAACCGGCAACGGTGTTCGTGGCGCATCGCGCTCCGCAAGCAATTCATCCCAGGGCTGAACCACGGCGACGCCGCGCTCCAGCCGCAGCACGACAACTTCGAGACCGCGGGTGATGCCATTCGCGCTCGTCGCCCGCGCAGCCGCCACATGCCGCGTCCCACCCTGCTCGTAGACGATCTCGCCGAAACCACCGGGTCGGATCGCGGACGTGACCCGGCCGATCATGCCGACAAGCTCGTAGTCCCGAGGGTCGAGCACGCTCCGGGGGTCACGCAGCACTCGTCTGATGAGCAATCCGACCGCCGCCGCACCCAGAAGCCCACCAACGAACCCGAGCAACACACTTGCCGGCACGATCCACCCGAACCCGTTACGGGCCAGGTAGGCAATCCCACCGAACCAGGTCAGAAACGCGAGCGCGCTGCTGAGATTGACCAGCGCCAAAACAGCGTGTCCACCGTGCGAACCGTTCGCTTCCGCGTGCCCAGCATCGCCGCCGTGATGCCCGCCGTGACCGATATCCGCAAACCCGAGCGCCAGCGAAGCCAGGCTGAACACGATGCCGAACAAAAAACAGCCGAGGAGCACTGCGTCGAGCGCATCGCGTACCGGAAACGCCACCGCGGTCCACTCCCGATCCTTGTCCCAAATCTCAGCCGAAGTCGCCCAATTGTACGCGCTCGGTCCGATTGTCGATCGCGCGTATCATCCAGGCGACCCGCGCCCACTATACTTTGAGGGCTGTGGTCGACCGCCGCGCCCATCGATGCGTGCAATGGGACCATGGTGCCGTTCCTACGCACACCCCTTATGAAGGAGTGATCGTCATCTCCATCGTCCGCTCCACCGACCCCACGCAACCTCTCGGAACAGTGTCCGAACCGCGGATTGGCAAAGGCGGTGTCGATCCTGAGACCGCCGCGGCCGACGACCGAACGCAGTCGAGTCTCTCACTCGACGTGGTCAAGGCGGACGCCGAGGTACAGGCATTCATCGCTCAGGCCAACCGCTCACTCGGGGTACTCGGCTTCACGGAGCATGGGTTCCGCCACGTCGGGTTGGTCGCCAGCATCGCCCGCAATGTCATGCGCCGCCTGGATTTTGACCCACGCCACCAGGAACTCGCCGCCATCGCCGGCTATCTCCACGACATCGGCAACATCGTCTCCCGACACGGCCATGCCGGCACTGCCGCCGTTATCTCCCACGCGATCCTCTCCCGGCTCGGCATGAACCCCGAGGACACCGCCGTTGTCATGGGTGCCATCGGGTCACACGGCGACGACCACGGTCGACTCGGCGAACCGGTTCACCCCGTTTCCGCGGCGCTGATCCTCGCGGACAAGTCCGACGTACATAGATCGCGCGTGCGCAACAGCGACCCGACCTCGTTCGACGAGCACGACCGCGTCAATTACGCAACGACGTCCTCGTTCCTGCGGGTCGATGCGCAGGCCCGGACGATTACGCTAGAGTTGACCATCGACACCGGCATGGCGTCCGTGATGCAGTACTTCGAACTCTTTCTGCCTCGCATGCTGATGAGTCGTCACGCCGCCGAGCTGCTCGAATGCAGCTTTCACATCACGATCAACCTGGTCACCGTTCTCTAACGATTGTTGTTTTTCACCAATGCGCACGCGGGATGTTTTCCGATGATCGCAACTCGACGCTACCGTACCGCTCCCATACACCGCGCCGGCATGTTGAGCGACCGCTGGCGCGACTTCGACGTCATTTTCTTCATCACCATGGTCGTGCTCATGGGATTCGGCGCCATCGCCATCTGGAGCGCGGACGGCTTGCCGCCCCTCCTCAGCAACAACGAAGGCACGCGCCAGGCGGCGCTCGGTCTGATCGGGATCGGGATCATGTTGATCGTCGCCGCCATCGACTACCGGTTCCTCGCCACCCTCGCGTGGCCACTCTATTTCATCGGGATTGCCTCGCTAGGACTCGTCCTCACGCCACTTGGACAAGAGCTGGGTGGTGCGCAGAACTGGTTCGATGTGGGTGGGTTCCTCATTCAACCATCGGAGTTCGCCAAAGTCGGGACGATCATCGCGCTCTCGGCCTTCGTGTCATCCCGTGGCGAAGCGATGCGCGAGTTCGGTAACTTCATCGTTGCCGGCCTCATCGTTGCGTTACCGGCCGGCATCGTCCTGATCGCACCCGACCTCGGCCAGACGATGGTCTACGTGGCGATTTGGTGCGCGACGATGATTGTCGCGCACACGCGACGCCTCTTCTTCGTCATACTCACGCTGTTGCTCGGTCCATTTGTCTGGTTCGCCTGGAACTTTGTTTTGGAGCCGTACCACCGGGAGCGCTTCCAGGTGTCATTCAACCCCGAGATGGATCCGCTCGGTACCGGCTTCCAGATTCTCCAGGCGCGGATCAGCATCGGTGCGGGCGGCATCCGCGGAGCCGGCCTCCCTGGCGGCACTCAGAGCCAGCTGGACCTGCTCAGCGTCCGCAGTTCGGATTTCGTCTTCGCCCACGCCAGCGGCATGTTCGGCTTCATCGGGATGGTCGGACTGTTCATCGCCCAGATCATCCTGCTCTGGCGCTGTCTCCGTGTTGCCGAGATCGCCCGCGACAGTTTCGGCCAGTGCCTGGCCGTGACGATCACCGGTGTCCTCTTTTTTCAGGCCTTTCTCAATATCGGGATGAACGTGGGCCTGATGCCGGTGACAGGGATCACCTTGCCCTTCGTCAGCTACGGCGTCTCGTCGCTGTGGACATTCCTGATCCTCGCCGGCATCCTTCAGAGCATCCTCATGCACCACCGCAAACTCGACTTCGATCGCGGCTAGTCGCCAAACCAGCCGCGCGTCGAATATCAGCCGCGAGCGTCGCCTTCCCGCTCCCGCACCAACTCCCGTACGAGGTCGTAGACCACAGATCCAGGACGTCCGGTGATTGCCGCGGCCTCTCGCGCCACCCGGCTCGGTTTGAGTCCTTCCGCCAGCAGCCGCCGCACGACACCGCCGATGTCGTCCTGTTCCGGCTCATCGGCGGCGGCCTGCTCGCCGACGACGATGACGACTTCGCCGCGCGGTTCGGTGTCGCGGTATGAATCCGCCAGCGTGTCCAGCGTGCCGAACGACAGTTCTTCGTGCAATTTCGTGAGTTCCCGGGCGACCAACGCGGTGCGTTCGCCCAAAGCCGCCCCGAGATCACGGAGCGTTTTGCCAAGACGAACGGGAGACTCGAAGAGCACGAGTGGGTATCCAGTTGCTGCCGCCTTCGCCAACATGCGGCGCCGTTCTTCTCCGGTGCGTGGCAGGAAACCCAGAAATACGAATGGCCCCGGCACCATACCGGACGCGCTCACCGCGGCGGTTAGCGCCGACGGTCCCGGGATCGGCACCACGCGATGACCGGCGGCAAGCACCGCTGCCACGAGTTTCTGTCCAGGGTCGGAGACCGCCGGTGTGCCCGCGTCACTGATCAGCGCGACATCGCCCACCGCCAGCGCCGCTATCAAGCGGCCCGCTCGTTCCCGCTCATTGTGCTGGTGGTAGCTGAGCATGGGCGTGGAGATGTTGAACCGTCGCAGCAGCTTCGCGCTCTGCCGAGTGTCTTCCGCGGCGATCAGTTGCACATCGCGCAGCGTCGCCACGGCGCGAGGCGCCATGTCGTCGAGGTTGCCGATCGGCGTGGCGACGACGAACAATGTACTCAATGTTTGTTCAATCCTATGGTGGCGAAATGGTGATTCGCCGGGCCATTCCGTTATACTTCCGCTAGTGTACGAACATCAGTGCGAGCGCTTCGCTCAAACGGCGCGCGCACTCAAACGAGGTCGCCCCTTCATGAGTGAATCGTCTCTCTTCGATCTACCTCCAGCGGCACCGGCCGCGCCGGCGCAACCCGCCACAAACGAGTTCGCCATCCAGCCCGGAGCCTCGCCGCCCCGATCGCTCTACCGCAAGTATCGGCCGGGCACGTTTGCCGAGGACGATCTTGTCGGACAAGAGCATGTTGTCAACACGCTCCGGAACGCGATTGCGCTGAACCGCATCGCCCATGCCTATCTGTTCTGTGGGCCGCGTGGGACCGGCAAGACGACGACCGCGCGCCTCCTCGCCAAAGCGGTCAACTGTCTCGCGCCAGATCCGATGCGGCGCCCCTGCAACGTGTGTGATGCGTGTGTGGCCATCAACCGAGGCGCGACGACGGACGTCATCGAGGTCGACGCCGCCAGCAACCGGGGCATCGACGACATCCGCGACTTGCGCGAGCGTGTGAAGTACGCACCGAGTCAGCTTCGCACCAAGTTTTACATTATCGACGAGGCGCACCAGATCACCGGAGCCGCCGCGAACGCCTTTCTCAAGACACTGGAGGAGCCGCCATCGCACACGCGGTTCGTCCTCGCCACCACCGATCCTGAGGAGTTGCTTCCGACCATCGTGTCCCGCTGCCAGCGTTTTGATTTTCGCCGCATCAGCCTCGACGCAATGGTTTCGCGGCTGCGTACCGTAGCCGAGGCCGAACGTATCGACGTCGAGGACGGCGCGCTCGGCGTCATCGCCCGTCACGCCACCGGAAGTCTCCGGGATGCCCTCGGTATCCTCGATCAGGTGGCCGTGTATCGCGAACGAGCCGACAGTGAGCAGACGACCGTCACCGCCGAGTTGGTGCGCACGGTGCTCGGTGTCAGCCGCAACGAGCGTGTGGAGAACCTCGTCGGGGCGCTGGCCGACCGTGACGCGTCCGCCGCTTTGCGTTCGGTCAACGATGCCTTCGAGGCCGGGGAAGACATCCGGCAACTCGCCCGCCAGCTGGTTCAGTACCTCCGTTCCCTGTTGCTGCTCCGGGCAGGCGGCCACGCCGATGTCGACGACCGCGCCAGGGAGTACGCGGGGCGATTTGAGCTTGCGCGCCTCGCCGATCTCGCCCGGCTCTTCGCCGATATCGACTACCGGATCAAGCGCGCCAGCCTGGTCCAACTTCCCCTGGAACTCGCGCTTGTCGAGGGGTGTACCGAATCGACGGCACCAACGATACCGGCGGTAGTCGTGGCAGCGACACCCGCAACGGTCCATCAACCACTCATCGACACCCGACCAACCACGTCGCTGCGCGAGCGCGTGCGTGGCACGTCCACGTCGCCACCAGAGACCTCGACGCCAGTCCCGGCGCCGAGGATGCCGTCGGAACCACCGACCCCGATTGTCGCAAATAGCGCCCCGATCACCGCCAATGGCAAATCCGCGCCTACCCTGGCATCGGCTGATGGAACGCTCGCCATCGACACGATCGTCGACTTGTGGTCGCGGATTCGGCAGGACGTCAAAGCCGTTAATCGACGTGTCGAAGCTCTCCTCCAACAGGTCGATCCGGTTCACGTCAGCGGCGAGACCGTCATCCTCACGTCGCCCTACGAGTTTCACCGCACCCGATTGAACTCCGACGAAGTTCGTCGCACAGTGGAGGACGTCATCTCGCGGCTCGTGAGTCGTCAAGTGCTGATCTCGTGCTTATCTCGAGACGAGGTCGCGGCGCTTACCGCAAACGTCGGTTCAACCCAGGCCGGCGCAGAACCTTCGCTCGAGAAAACCGACGCACTCGATTCAGGCAGTTTCGACGCCACGCCAACAAGCGCCGCATCGTCGTCCAGCACGGTAGAGGACGATGAGCGTCGTCTCCAGGCAGCGAAGAACATTTTCGATGCGGAGGAGGTCGACGGCTAGGCGCCTATCGACTGGCCATGATCGGCCAAGTGATACGGAATCCGGATGGTGAGTGGTGCGATACTCTTGGTCGTCATTCGGAGGCCGCAGCAGAAGAATCCCGGCAGCTGCGTCGGGCAGCTGCATCGCGCGCGAAGCGCTCGACGGCAGAGCCGTCGCATCGCAAAGGTGGACGCATTCCGCCACTGTTCAGCCGGATTCCATATCAGTTCTTCACCGATACCAGCGTTGCTCCGCCGATCGCCCTGTCACTCCCGGTCCGGGGTGGCCGAGGCGGCTGGCGTGGCCGGCACATCCACCACCGGGGTCCCTCCGACCGGAGTTGCCGAACTCGGCGCTTCGCTCACCCTCAGGGTCTCCACCGGCTCAGCGTCATGCTGGATACGATAGAAGACGAATTCGAACGTGTCCTCGTTCAGTGGGGAACGCGTCGCCCACACAATGCCCTCGGTCGTCCACCACAGACCCGGTACGTCGGTCTCGCTCCCGGTCGGCACCTGATATTCAGTTGGCCCACGAAGCGACGTCAACCAGACGCTGTGAACTGCCCAGGCATCCCCTTCGGGGATACCGATGACGTAAGCGACAGACTTGCCGTCCGGCGACGGCGCGAAGTCGAGGACGGTCCCAACGGGTCCCGCCTTGCCGCCAGTCGCCACCAACGTCCGTTCCATGCCCGCTAATTGAACACGGAAGAGATCGCCTTCGACGTGAGGTTGAGACCCATCCGCGCCGGCGTCCGCTTCGACATAGAGCAAGCTGCCGCCGTCTGGAAGCCACCCCATGTCGAGCACGGTCTGCCGTCCATCCTCGGAGGTGGGCGCGACCTGCCGAGCTGCGGTCCCGGCATCGCCGGTGAGCGAGACGACGAGCAACGCCCCCATTCCTCGCTCGTCTCGCCGGAGTACCGCGATGCTGTCTCCTCGCGGTGAGAGCCGAGCATCCAACAACACACCATTTTCGATGTCTACCGCGAGAGGTTGCGGCTCCCCTTCGACCGGCACAGTGGCGAGGCGGCCATCCGGGACGCCGACGAGAATCGTGTCTCCTTGCAGACCCCAATCGACGACGGCGGCTGGGGAGCTGGTCGGACTCACCGGCGGTGTCGCCGCGTTCCGATCGATGGAGGGAATCACGTCGCGAATCGTGCGACGCACGAGGCCGTTTGCTTCGACGACGAGGAGGGAGACCCCGCTGCCGTCCATCGTCACAGCGACCGCGACGCTGTCCCCACTCGGTGACGCATCGAACGCGAGGACGGATGCACCAGCTGGCATCCGAAGTTCGCGTGGTTCACCCTCTCCGAGTGTCCAGAGCGCATCGCCGACACGGACGTAGATCAGATTCGGCGCACCCCGCGTCGAGAGAAGTGATTCAGGCGAGGCCACCGCGACGGTTGGCACGCCGCTAACATCGCCCGCGGTCGCCGGTACGGTGGAGGTTGGCTGGTCCTCAGTCGGTGCTGGTTCGTTCGCGAACCGCCGGTCTTCAGAGGACTCCTCGGCGCAGCCGAGGAGCACGGTCACTATCAGCATGATCGCCGGAACGTGTCCCATCCGCGCCCAAAGCTCCACGGCACGGCGCGTACGCCCGCGTTCAAGCGCGGGTCGAAACCAGCTTCGTGATGCGACCCGACGAAATGTTGTGCAAATCATTGATGGTTGCTGGGCACACACCTATAGTGGCGGTGGAGGTGCCTTCTGCCCGATGGACTTCGCGCAACTGCGATCTGAACCCGAATATAACACGCGCGCCGTCGTCGAGCGGACCGGTGTCCCTGCCGATACATTTCGTGCCTGGGAGCGGCGCTACGGCCTGCCGCAACCGACGCGCACCGGCGGGAACCACCGCCTCTACTCCGAGCTTGACCTGGCCGTGATCGCGCGACTGCGCGACCAAACCCGGGCCGGCCTCAGAATCAGCCAAGCCGTACATCAGGTGAGACGAACGTTGACCGCGGCGGCGATAAGGGCGGCGGCGCCACCGTCTCCCACCGTGGCCGAAACCGCGACTGTAGGCTACCAAGTACTTTCCGAGCGACTCATGCGGCACCTCGTCGCCTACAATGCCGATGGGGCAAACCAATCCCTCGACGAAGCGTTCGCGCTCGGTCCGATCGAGCACGTCTGTCTTTCCGTGTTGCAGCCCGCACTAAACGAGATCGGTGAGCGGTGGGCACGAGGTGAGCTGCCGGTCAGCGTGGAGCACTTTGCCAGTGGGTTCGCTCTCCGCAAAATCGGTGCGCTCTTCAACGCTTCTCGGCCGGAGTTTGGCAGTCCGACCGTGGTCACCGCCTGCGCCGAGGGCGAGCTTCACGAGGTCGGCCTGCTCGTTACCTCGCTCGTGCTCTCTCGCGATGGGTACCGCGTGGTTCACCTCGGCGCAAGCTTGCCCACCGCGGACCTTCGAGAGGCAGTCGATCGTCTTCATCCGCAAGCGCTCCTCCTCGCTGCGTCAACAGAACCGATCGCGCGACAACTGGCGGATGAGATCGCGCAACTGACCGATTCATCCACGAGCGACTCGATGCCGCTTGTCTGTGTCGGAGGGCGGGCATTCGCGAATAATCCTTCGCTCGGTGATGCCTTCCCCGCGCACTATCTTGGCGCCAATGCGATGATGGCACGCGACGAACTCAACCGGCTCCTCCATCGGAGTGCCTGAACAACCATCGCTCTTCAAGCAGGTGTCACACCAATGCCATCCCGCGTCCTCACCGGTCTGGATGCCTTCTGCGCTGACGTGCCCGCCGACTTGCGGGGTGCGCGTGTCGGTTTATTGACCTGCCCAACGGCCATCGACCACAACTTCCGGCATGCCGTGGAACTGATTGGTTCTCTGGATTCGCTGTCGTTGGTGGCCTTGTTCGGCCCGGAACACGGCATCCGCGGTGAAGCGCAAGCCGGCGACCACGTCGCGTCCGCAAACGACACTCGCAAGGGCTTGCCGGTCCACAGCCTCTACGGCGCATCCCGCATCCCATCAGCCGAGATGCTCGCCGGTCTCGACGCCATGATCGTCGACATGAAGGACATCGCCGTCCGGTACGCGACCTACGCGTCCACCACCTTCCACGTCATCGACGCGGCGGAGGAGCACGGGATCGAGGTCGTCATCCTCGACCGGCCGAATCCGCTCAACGGAGTCGCGGTGCAAGGCAACCTCCTCGATCCAGCATTCCGCTCGTTCGTCGGAGGACACTCCATTCCGATCCGCCACGGTCTGACCCTCGGCGAACTCGCAACGCTCTACGCGCGTGAACAGGGACAGCGCGCCCCGCGCGTGGTTGCCATGAAAGGCTGGCGCCGGTCGATGTGGCAAGACGAGACGGGCCTACCGTGGGTGCTTCCGTCGCCGAACCTCCCCACGTTGGATGCCGTCACGCTCTACCCAGCCACCTGCCTGCTCGAAGGCACGAACCTCTCGGAAGGCCGGGGCACGACGAAGCCGTTCGAGTTTGTTGGCGCACCGTGGATCGACCCGGACACGCTGGCGGCAACGTTGAACGGTCTCGATATCGCCGGCGTCGGGTTTCGCCCGATCTTTTTCGTTCCAACGTTCTCCAAGCACACGAGCGAGCGTTGTGGCGGTGTCCAGATTCATATCACCGACCGCAAGGCACTCAACGGCCCGGCGCTTGGCGTCCAGTTGCTCGCGACGCTACGAACGCACGCCCCCGACCGATTCTCATGGATCGCTCCCAACGACGACGCTCGACCATACTTCATCGACCTTTTAGCAGGCAGCGGGAGGCTGCGCCAGGCGATCGACGCTGAGGAACGGCCGGCCTCGCTTGTCGCGGCATGGCAGGCTGAAGCTATGTCCTTCTCTGAGCGCCACCAGTCGGTAGCGCTCTACCGCGACTGAACGTCAGCAGGGGAGAACGAGGTGTCGACCGGGCCCGACGCAGATGCCAAGATCACCCGCCTCGATGCCCTCGCCACCGAGGGGCGCAACACACGATCCGGCGCCATTGACACCCTCTCAGCCACGGCGATTGTTTCGCTGATCAACCAGGAGGACGCAGCCGTCGCGACGGGCGTCGGAGCGCAAGCCGAGTCTATCGCGGCGGCGATCGAGGCAATTGTCGAGCGCATGCGTCGCGGTGGCCGGCTGATCTACATTGGCGCCGGCACCTCCGGCCGGCTCGGCGTCCTCGATGCGTCGGAGTGTCCACCGACGTTCAACACACCGCCCGGACTCGTCGTCGGGTTGATCGCCGGCGGCGACCACGCACTCCGCCACGCTGTCGAGAACGCGGAGGACAGCGGGGCTGAAGGAGCACGCGACCTGCACGACATCGGCGTGGGAGTCGAAGACGCCGTGGTCGGCATCGCCGCCAGTGGCCGCACGCCCTACGTACTCGGCGCTGTCGATGGCGCCCGCGCCGCCGGGGCTCTTACGATCGGGCTCGCCTGCACAACCGACTCGGAGTTGAGCCGGCGTGTCGACATCATGATCGCGCCCATCGTCGGTCCTGAAGTCATTACCGGGTCGACGCGGCTGAAGGCCGGCACCGCCCAAAAGATGGTCCTCAACATGCTCAGTACGGGGTCGATGGTTCTGCTCGGCAAGACCTACGGCAACCTGATGGTCGACCTCCGCGCCACCAATACCAAACTTCGCCAGCGAGCGATCGGCATCGTCCGCGACGCCGTCGACACGAGCGAGGATCGTGCCTCCGCGCTGCTCGCCGCCTCCGGCGAAGAAGTCAAGACGGCGATTGTCTCCGGCATCCTGGATATCGAGCCGGACGAAGCAAGACGGCGACTCGCACGCGCGGCGGGTATCGTCCGCGCCGCGCTCGAAGGTTCATCGCGGTGAACGCGCCAGCTTTCTACGCGGGCGTCGACGGTGGCGGCACGAAGACGGAGATCGTCATCGTCGATAGTGCCGGCGTCGAGCGGGCCAGGCACCGGCTGGCGACTTCGAACCAATCCGTCGTGGGCAGCGACCAGGCTATCGCGACACTCCGGCAATGCGTTCAGGAGGCAGCGAAAACGGCGGGAGCCTGCCTTCCTCTGGAACATGCCTGGTTCGGCTTGGCTGGATTCGACAGGCCGGAAGACCAATCACGCATGGCGCCGGCACTCACCGACCTCGTGCGGACCGTCACCATGAGCAACGATGGCGAACTCGTCCTGACTGCGCTGCCCGAGAGCATCGGCGTCGCGATCATTGCCGGCACGGGCTCAATCGCCGTTGGCCGCGACGCGAGCGGTGTCAGCGCTCGCGCCGGTGGCTGGGGCCACATATTCGGTGACGAGGGCAGCGGCTACGACCTCGGCCGGCGCGCGCTTGAAGCCGTTGCCCGGATGCACGATGGTCGCGGCCCTTCGACGAGCCTTATGGCCAGTGTGCTTGAACACTGGCGACTGGACTCCGCGCCACGCTTGATCGCGCGCGTCTACGGCGACAGGGCTAGCAAGGGAGACATCGCCGCGCTCTCCGATATCGTCGTCCAGAGCGCTGCCGACGGTGACTCGATAGCCAATACGCTCCTGACTGACGCGGCCGAGGCGCTGGCCGTCACCGGTCTGGCCGTCGCCCGCCGTCTGTCGTTTGGCGACGATGTTCCACTTGCCCTTGCCGGAGGGCTATTGGCCAGCGTGCCGTCGCTTCAAGAGACGGTGATACGCCACTTCACCGTCTCGCATCCGGTCTCGACCGTCGTGGTCGTGACCGACCCCGCTCTCTCCGCCGCTCGCGCCGCCGTCACTCGCCGGGGAGTCGTCACGAATGGTTGATCGCAACGACTCCCGCCCTTCATCTGAGAGGGTATTCGCCGTCCGTGGCGCGCTCGTCATCGAGAAAAAACTGACGCCGGGCGCGCTCGTCGTCGAGGATGGCCGCATCGCCGCGATCCACCGCGGCACCATCCGCGACGATGAACTCCCCTCATCGATCATCGAGGCAGACATCGTCTCACCCGGCCTGATCGATCTTCAGGTCAACGGCGGGTTTGGCTACGAGGTCGGAGCGAACCCGACCGCCATCGATCGCCTCTCGGCCGCTCTTGCCACAACCGGCGTCACCGCCTACCTACCCACCTTCATCACCGCTCCGGCCGATGTATACCCAGGCGTCTTCGCCGCGTTCGAGCGTGTGGATCATCGGGCTGGCGCGATCCCGCTCGGGCTCCACCTGGAAGGGCCGTTCATCGCCCCGGCTAGAAAGGGCGCCCATCAGCTGCGCTCCATCGAGGCGGCCGATGATGCCCTGTTCGGGAGCTGGCTCGCGGTCGAAAGCATCCGGCTCGTTACCCTCGCGCCTGAACGCATCGGTGCGCTCGACCGCATCTGGCGCCTCGTTGAGCGTGGCATCGTCGTCAGTCTGGGGCACACGGATAGCACGTTCGAGCAATTCATCACCGGTGTCGATGCCGGCGCGAACATGGCGACTCATCTATTCAACGCGATGACCCCGATCCACCATCGCGCGCCCGGCCCCATGGTCGCCGCAATGACGGACCAGCGAGTCACCGCAGGGTTGATCCCCGACGGTGTCCACTCCCACGTCGCGACCGTCCAGCTGGCACTGAACGCCATGGGGCCGGACCGAATCGCCATCGTCACCGACATGATGGCCGCCGCCGGTCTCGGTCCCGGCACCTATGCCCTTGGCGGTCAGCGGGTCACCGTCGACGAGCAGTCGGCGCGACTCGATGACGGAACGCTGGCGGGTTCGATCGTGACGATGGACCAGGCCGTCCGCAACATCGTCGCCTGGACAGACGTCGGCATCGCCACCGCCCTCCACATGTGTACCGCCGTCCCCGGCCGCGTCCTCGGCCTCGCCACAAAGGGCCATTTCTACCTAGGTGCCGACGCGGACCTCACCCTCTTCGACCTGCATCTCCAGGTTCAGCACACCATCGTCAGCGGCCGCTTCGTCTACTCCGAGGGCGATGAGTGACCGCGAGAGGCGCCGTGCTAGACTCTGGGCCGATACTGCCTGCGCGAGATAGTGTCTCGCCGTGCGATCGAGTGCGTAAAAATTTGGAGAAACCATGTCCCTCACCTCAGAAGATGTGGAACATGTGGCCACGCTTGCCCGCCTCGGCCTCAGCGCCGAGGAGAAAGAGCGGCTTCGTGACCAGCTCACCTCGATCCTTGGCCATATCGGCGTTCTGAATCGCCTCGACACCGAAGACATCTCACCAACCGCCCAAGTCAACGCATTAATGAACGTGATGCGCGCCGACGACGTCGGACCGTCACTCTCGCGTGACGAAGCGCTCGCCAATGCGCCGAGCGCTCGCGCCGGCTTTTTCGAGGTCCGGGCGGTACTCGGAGGAGTCAGCGAAGGTGAGCCAGCATGAGCGATCGGTCCGAGTGCACAACACTGACCGCCGCCGAAGCGAGTCGTCGGCTCGCCCGGCGCGAGTTCTCGGCGCGGGAGTTGACAGACGCCCATCTTGCACGGATCGAGGAAGTCGAACCCGCCGTCCATGCCTATCTGCATGTCATGGCCGATGTGGCGCGCACGCAAGCGGACACCGCGGACAAGCGCATCGCCGCCGGCGACACTACTCCCTTGACGGGGATCCCCATTGCGCTCAAGGACATCCTCTGCACCGTCGACGCGCCGACCACGGCCGCGTCGCGAATCCTCGAAGGCTACCGCTCGCCTTATGACGCCACGGTCGTCCGCCGCCTGCGAGAGCAAGGAGCGGTCTTCCTCGGCAAGACGAACACCGACGAGTTCGCCATGGGTTCCTCGACCGAGAACTCGGCGTTCGGCCCAACCCGCAACCCGTGGGACACTTCTCGGGTGCCCGGCGGTTCCAGCGGCGGTTCCGCGGCGAGCGTTGCCGCCGAGGAGGCCATGCTCGCGCTCGGTTCGGATACGGGCGGCTCCATCCGGCAGCCGGCTGGCTTCTGCGGTGTGGTCGGTATGAAGCCGACGTACGGGCGGGTGTCGCGCTACGGTCTGATTGCGTTCGCCAGCAGTCTCGATCAGATCGGACCCTTCGCCCGGTCGGTCGAGGACGCCGCGATCCTGCTCGGCGCCATCGCCGGACACGACTCCTTCGACTCCACCTCGCTCACCGCCGCCGTTCCAGACTACCTTGCTGGATTCCGTGAGGACTTGCGCGGCGTGCGCGTCGGCGTTGCTCGCGAGTACATCGTTGAAGGGATGGAGCCGGGAGTCGACGGGGCGGTGAAGGGCGCGATCTCGCACCTGGAATCGTTGGGAGCCGAACTCGTCGAAATCAGCCTGCCCCATACCGAGTATGCGTTGGCAACCTACTACGTCACCGCTCCGGCCGAGGCCAGCGCCAACCTTGCCCGCTTCGACGGCGTCAAATACGGACTGCGACTCGAGGAGCCGACGCTGCTGGCGACCTACGAGCGAACCCGCGGCGAGGGCTTCGGCTCGGAAGTCAAGCGCCGAATCATGCTCGGAACCTACGCGCTGAGCAGCGGCTACTATGACGCGTATTACGTCAAGGCCCAGAAGGTCCGCACCCTCATCAAAAAGGACTTCGAAGAGGCGTTCGAGAAGGTCCACGTCATCGCCGCGCCAACCTCACCCACCGTAGCTTTCCCGCTCGGCGCGCGCACGGACGACCCCTATCAGATGTATCTCGCGGATGTCTTCACTATCCCGGCGAACATGGCTGGCATCCCAGGAATCGCCGTACCCTGCGGTTTCAGCGACGGCCTTCCCGTCAGCCTCCAGCTCCTCGGCAAGTCGTTAGACGAATCCACCATCCTCGCTGTCGCCCATGCCTACGAACGCGCCACCGGCTGGAACCGGCACAGGCCCACCACCGTGGCCGGGCTTAACGTTTGACGTTGTGCTCTCGGCGAGTCCCAGAACGCAAGCGCCTTGACACGACGTTCCTACCAGCTGTATCGAAAAGCGACGGGGTGGCGTACTGCCACCCCGTCGCTCCGTTCACCGTTTGAGCGTCGATAAAAACGGTCCCGGCAAGTGCGCTTACCGGTCCGAGCCGACCACGCGGAACTCACCCTCGACGGTCGCCTCGTCATCGCGCCGAGGTTAATCGTGTCCCACCACCACAGAGTGAGAAAACAAGCCAATCGATTGAGCAATGGGCGATGCTATCATCCGTGCTGGTCGAGAGGCTAGAGCAACAGTGGCTACAAGATTCTTCCGCATTGTGAGAAGCAACCCTCCTCGACGACAAGACTTCATGTCCAATCAGGAGAAGCGCGGGCAGCCACGACCTAATCTTCCTTCGCACCTCCATCCTCTGTGGAACGGAATCTCAGTCCATCAGACCGAGGCGCAGTCTCTCCGGCAAGCAGCCGAACTTCCTCGTCTAGGGAGTTATGTCGCGGAGTTGCATATACCGGAGGAGCGTCTTCAATCCATGCGCTGGGAGCGCACCGTTCCGCACAATGATGGCCACACTACTCTGTGGGCAGATGCGGACGATCTGCTCGCGTGCGTTGTGCGTATTATTGTCATAGAGGAGACAAACCATGGAAATGACCTATGAGCTTTGGGACGTGGACGCAGCGAATATCATCGGTACCTTCCCTTCGGAGGAGGAGGCGATTGGCGTTGTCACAGCGCTGCTCGACGCCTACGGTCCAGGCTATGCCAACGACTTGAGTCTTTCCATGCGTGCGGGAAACAACCAAGCGCGCGTCGTCGCGGCAGGTAAACAACTCATCGCGATGACGAGCGCCCGTCCGGCAAGGCTCAGTTGATGGCGACGTTGGCAAGCTGATTCCTCACAGGTCGTGAACAGACACAAGGGGTGGCGATTGCCACCCCTTGTGTCTTCTTGTTGAATCTGTACCAAGCACCCCGTCCGAAGGACGAAGCCCTACCGATCCGAGCCGACCTCGCGGAACTCACCCTCGACGGTCGCTTCATCTTCCTGGCGCTCACCAGTGGCCGCGCCGTCGGTGTTGCCGTTCGGGCCAAAGCCGGGCTGATCCTCGCCGTCCGGGCCGCCGGGTTGGGCGCCGGCCGCCTCGTACATCTGGGTGCCGACCTGGGTCAACATCTGCACCAACTCCTCGTAGGCCGGGCGCAACGCGTCGATATTCTCGCGGTCGTTCTCGAGAATGTTCTTGACCGCCTGCATCTTGCCGTCCAGATCGGCCTTGAGCTCAGGGGAGATACGCTCGCCGTACTCGTTCAGCGTCTGCTCCGCCTGGAAGACCATGCTCTCGGCATCGTTGCGAGTCTGAATCCCCTCGCGCCGGGCGCGGTCTTCTTCGGCGTGCGTCTCGGCCTCGTCGACCATCCGCCGCACTTCGCTCTCGGAGAGACCGGAGGAGCCGGTGATCGTTATCTTCTGTTCCTTACCCGTCGCCTGGTCCTTGGCGCCAACGTTCAGGATGCCGTTGGCGTCGATGTCGAACGTGACCTCGATCTTCGGCACGCCGCGCGGCGAGGGCGGAATACCGTCGAGGATGAACCGGCCGAGACTCTTGTTGTCGTTCGCCATCGGCCGTTCGCCCTGCAGGACGTTGATCTCCACCTGCGGCTGACTGTCGGCGGCAGTGGTGAATGTCTGACCCTTGCGAGCCGGGATCGTCGTGTTCCGCTCGATCAGTGGCGTCGCCACTCCACCCAGCGTCTCGATCGAGAGCGTCAGCGGTGTCACGTCGAGAAGCAAGATGTCCTTGACCTCGCCGCCGAGCACGCCACCCTGAATAGCGGCGCCGATGGCGACCACCTCGTCCGGGTTGATGCCCTTGTGCGGCTCCTTACCGAAGAACGACTGCACCTTCCGCTGCACCGCCGGCATCCGAGTCTGCCCACCAACCAAGAGCGCCTCGTTGATCGCGCCCTTGTCGAGTTCGGCGTCCTTGAGCGCGGCTGCCATCGGCGCCACGGTTCGCTCGACCAGCCCACTCACCAGCTGCTCGAGTTTAGGGCGGGTGAGCGTGATATTGAGGTGCTTGGGACCGCTCGCGTCGGCCGTGATAAACGGCAGATTGACGTCGGTCTGCTGCGTGCTCGAGAGTTCGATCTTGGCCTTCTCGGCCGCTTCCTTCAGGCGTTGCAGCGCCATTCGGTCCTTGCGGAGATCGATGCCTTCCTGCTTCTTGAACTCGTCCGCCAGGAAGTCGATCAGCACCTGGTCGAAATCGTCTCCGCCGAGGTGGGTGTCGCCGTTGGTCGCCATGACCTGAAAGACACCCTCGGAGAGATCGAGGATCGAGATGTCGTAGGTCCCGCCGCCGAGGTCGTAGACGGCGACCTTCTCGTCGCCCTTCTTGTCGAGCCCGTAGGCCAGCGCTGAGGCCGTCGGCTCGTTGATGATGCGCTGCACATCGAGCCCCGCAATGCGACCGGCGTCCTTAGTGGCGTCACGCTGTGCGTTGTCGAAGTAGGCGGGCACCGTGACGACCGCCTTGTCGACCGTCTCGCCCAGAAAGGCTTCTGCGTCGGTCTTCAGCTTCTGCAGGATCATCGCGGAGACTTCCTGCGGGCTGAACCAGCGGTCGCCCATCTTGACCTGAACGTCGCCGTTCGACGCCGCCTTCATTTGGTACGGCACCAAGTCCTTGTCGCGGGCCACGGCCGGATCGTTGAACTTTCGCCCCATGAACCGCTTGATCGACGAGACGGTATTCTCGGGGTTGGTCACCGCCTGCCGCCGCGCGAAGCGGCCGACGAGGCGCTCACCGCTGCTCGTCACCGCCACCACCGAGGGGGTCAGTCGCTCGCCCTCAGCATTGGGAATCACGACCGGCTCGCCACCTTCGATCGTGGCCATCACCGAGTTCGTCGTACCCAGGTCGATTCCGATTGTTCGAGCCATTGTCTTTCTCTCCTCATCCGTTCGTTGTTCGTCCGCGTTCGGTGCGGGTTCGCCGCCATCTCACTGAGCTACCGATCGGTGGGTTCGCTCGGCTCTTGTCCATTCGCGCTGTCGCCGCGCTCGACCGGCGTCACATCTGGATTCGAGGCACCGGTCTTGACCATCGCCGGCCGCAGGAGCAGATCGCGTATGCAGTACCCCGGTTGATAGACTTCAACGACGGTCGAACCGTCGGTATCTGGCTCAGTCGCCACCGCCTCGTGTATCGAAGGGTCGAAGGACAGTCCGAGCGCCGCAACCGGCGTCACTCCGGCGCGATCAAGGATGCCAGTGAGTTTCGTCTCAATCATCGCGACGCCCTTCACCCAGCCACTCTCTCGCTCGGCCTCAGGCATTGCCGCCAACGCCCGCTGAATGTCGTCGACCACCGGCAGGAACTGAGCGAGCACATCGCGTGTCACCAGCTGCCGGAGCATCGAGCGCTCCTGCTCGGTCCGGCGTCGAAAGTTGATGAACTCCGCGCGGCTCCGCTGGAGTTGGTCAAGGTACTCGTCACGCTCACCCGTCACACGTTGCAACTGGTCGAACAGATCCGGGCTCGCAGAATCGAGTTCTCCATTCGCCGGGGTTGTCGTTTCACCGTTCGGTTTCGCCGGCTCCTGTGGCACCTCTTGTTCTCGCTTGGTCATCTCCTCAGTCACATCACACTCCAACGAGCCGCCTCGGCCAGCCTCGCTAGGCCGAATAGAGGTCGTGCAGCAAATCGCTAATCAGCGTCGCCATATAGCGGACCGACGAAATCGAACGCCAGTAGGACATCCGGGTCGGCCCAATGACACCCAGGATTCCGGCCACTTCACCGTCGATACCGTAGGTTGCCATCACCACGCCGAAACGCCGAAGCGCGCTCGACGGATTCTCGTCACCGATGAAGACTTGCATGTCCCGACCGATGCTTAGCTGCGGCAACACCGCGGCCAGGAACGCTCCGCCTCGCAGCAGATCGAGGACGCTTTGGGCATCCTCGCCAGCGAACTCCGGCTGTCCGAGAATGTTCTCGATCCCCGAATGCCTGATCTGCGTCCGCTCGACCGAGCCGACGCCACGCAGACCGACCGCTAGCTGCGAGAGCACGAAGCTCGCCAACGGCGTCGCGCCAATGATCCGCGGCTCGATTTCCTCCGCACCTAATCCCCGCACGACTGGCACCAGGGTGTCCGCGAGGCGGCTGAGTTGCGTCTGCTCGCAATCATGTGGAAGGTGCAACATCATCTGCCGAACCGCACCTTCCTGCATGACGAGTATGAGCAGCGCCAGCCGAGGTTGCAGCGAGATCATTTCGAAATGGCGGAGACGCGCGGTCCCGGTCCGGGGCGCGGAGACGATGGAGACGTTGCCCGCTGTCTCCGCCAACACCGCCGCCGCGAACTCAACCCATTGATCGAGTTGGAGCTCCACCTGCCTGAACTGATGCCGGATCATGATCTGATCGCCCGAAGAGAGTTCCGGCGCACCCATCAGGTTGTGGACGTAGTAGCGGTACCCCCGGTCAGTTGGGACACGCCCGCCGGACGTGTGCAACTGCTGCACGAACCCGCTTCCCTCGAGTTCCGACATCTCGTTGCGAATGGTCGCCGAGGAGACCCCGATCGCGTAGCGTTCCGTCAGGCTCTTGGACCCGACTGGCCGCCCCGTCGCGACGTGCTCCTGAACGATGAGCTTGAGGATGGCTCGCTGCCGCTCCGTCAAAGACGGCATGGCGGCCCGCAACGTTTCCAACCGTCTGCTCTCCTCGCGTGGTTAGCACTCCAACTCTCCGAGTGCTAACACCGGCAGGATAGCAACATTGCACACTTGTTGTCAAGGTGAGCAATCTGTCACAGCGCATGAGTTCCACACGACGCTCAACGGTCCCCCGTGATTCTGACGAAGAAAGAATCCCAGCAGCTGCGTCGGGCAGCGGCGTCGAGCGCTTCGCGCGCGACGGCAAAGCCGTCGGTTCACCGCGCGACGGCGGATCTGGACGTGACACAATCGCTGTGACGGACCACTGAGGCCGCAGCCGAAGAATCCCAGTTGCTGCATCGCCGGCGAAGCCGATGCGCCGCGGCGCATTATCTTCGCCCGAACGGCCGCCTGATGCGCCGGCTTCGGAGCCTGACCTGAACTCAGCGAACGCATCGCACTTCATGACGAGTGGTTGCGTCGGTTTTCGGCCCAAGACACCGGTTTTCACATCGCGGCGGTTGGCAATGGTCCACTCATCGTTGCCTCACTGCTGCGGCAAGATGAGATGGAGTCACCGCGCCATTCGCCACCCCGCGCCTCGTGCTTGACGAACCACACGCAACTCAACTATGCGGCTCTCCAGGATGACGGCCGTTGGCGGACCAGGTGGCCCCATCCATTTGCCGGCCACCCCGATTCAGCAAACGGGAGAACACGGTCGCCTTGCGAGGCGGCTTCGCGGCATCTGCCAGACGGCGACGCAGTCCATTCTCAAGCCGTTTTGGATCTGGTCCGAGCACCATCGCGCCAGGCACCAGACCAGTGGAAAGGTCTGGCATCACCGCGTCCATCGCTTCGTAGAGACCAAGACCTCGGTCCCGTGCATAGGTGACCGCCTCGAAGAGCAGACCGAGCGTCGCGACGGGGTCATAGTCAGCCTCACGTAACCGTCGCGCCAGGCGCTCCGTCCGCGTATCCAGTTGACGGTAGAGTTCCGGAACGAGTCGTGGCGGGACGAACGCTCCACCCATCGTCCCCCGATGCAGGTCGAGCCGGATCGGCAAGGCGCGTGCAATGTCTCGATCCAGACCGACGTCAATTAGCAGGCGCGATGGCGGACGAAGCAGCATGCCGACACCTCGGTCGATTCGTGCCTCCCAGACGGTGAATCCGAAGCCCTCCTGGGCAAAGCTCGGGTGTTCGATCGAGAGCGCCAGCGCCAGCGCGTGACTAACCACGTTCGCCGCATCCTCGTTTCCTCTCCCCGCAGCGACAAGTCCATCCCGAGCACCTTCCAGCCCGCACGCCGCCCACGCCTCCGGCGGCTGGGCGTCCCCTCGCAGAGCAGCAACAAACCGTTCCACACTTGCGGTATCGAATGGATGGAGTGAGCAGAGTTCCATAAAGTGGACCGCCTTCGTTACGTCGGGCGAATACTCGATGCCGACCGGTGCGGAGAACGTACCGATGGCAGTATAAGGAGAAGGAGAAAGCGACGCTCGAACCGTTCCACGCCTATTGAACGTCCGCGGCCTCCGAGGAGTCCAGATCCATGCACGCGACGACCACTTCCGGGATGCGCGCTACCCCACCCTCGTCGGCGCGCAGGCTTCACTTCGCGCTCGACACGAGTGTCGCGCCGCCGCGCGTCCGCATCACCGTGGACTACGCCGGAGAAGCGGGTCCGGAACCGATGCTGAACGCAATCAGCGTCGATGAAGAACGTCCGCGCCTGCCGTGTGACGATGCGGTATTTGACGTGGTTCTGGCTGAGGACGTCATCGAGCATGTCCTCGATGAGGAGCAGTGGCTTGCCGAGCTGGCGCGCGTGATTCGGCCCGGTGGTCGTCTGACGCTCCGACTGCCCGCCGCCGGCCCGCTCGCATGGCTCGACGAACTCAACCTCTATCGCTACCTCGTTGAGACCAGCCATCGCGGACACGCACCCCGCCAGACACTGCCGATTGGGTGGCACCGCCGATATACGCGAGCGGACGTGGTCGACATGCTCAAACGGGCCGGTTTCCAGCCTTCATCCACGCGCCGCGTCGGTATCGGACTCGCCGAGGGACCAAGCCTCGCCGGTCACATTGTTCT
>JACDBO010000146.1 GCA_013694885.1 Chloroflexia bacterium
CGCAAGACCTATCGGCAGGGCGTTGCCAAGTTCCTGCGCCACCTCGAAACACATGAAGGCATCGACCCGGCGATTGCGCCCGCCACGGTCATCACCGCAGATCACATCACGTCGTTCGCGGCGATGCTCGTCCCGCCGGATGTGCGGACACCCGAGGAGGTCTCGCGGATGCGGACCGCCCAGAACAACCTCGCCGCCGTCCGTAAGCTCTGCGCCTACCTCTCGGCCTACGATCTCCACCCCGATCTCGCCACCGAGCGCATTCGCGTCCGAGTCGCGGCGATGATGCCGCGCTTCACTCCTCCCCCACCGGACGTCAAGCTGGAAGACCTCGAACGAGTTATCGCGCATGTCAGAAGCGGCCCGCGGGCGGAGAAGCCGCATCTGGAGCTGCGCCGCCTGAAGGTCCGCGCGATGCTCCTCTTCCTGTTCCGATCGGGCGTCCGCGTCTCCGAACTCTGCGCGTTGCGCCGCCGCGATATCGACCTCGCCGCCGGCACGGCGGGTATCTACCGGGCTAAGGGCGGCAAGAGCCGGACGGTCCACTTCGATGTCGAGACCGCCGAAGCACTCCTCGCGTATTGGGCGGCGCGCGGCGACGAGGTTCGGGGCTCAGGCGTGCGGCCGGCCTTCAGTGGACGCGACAAACCCGGCGAACCCGGCAAGAGCATCAGCCCACGCACCGTCGAGCACATCGTGGCCGAGCTCTGCCGCCACCTGGGCATTGAGAGCGACGTGACGCCCCACTCGTTTCGGCACGGCCTGGCGACGGAACTCGTGCGTCGCCGTGTGCGAGAATCAACCGTGCAGACGATTCTCGGCCACGCCTCACCGATCACGACCCGAATCTACGTCCACAAGTCGGGGCTGGAAGTTGCGGAAGAGTACCAGGATGCCTTTGGAGCCTACCGCCAGCCCGGTCGCGACGGCGGATGACACCCGGCGCCTCGGTCGCATTACTGCCCTCCTCGTCAGCCTGATCGTCCTCCTGTCGCTTTCCGCGTGTGCCGAAGGCAATGCCCGCGACGCGCGCGAAGGCCAGGAAGCCGACGCCGAGCGCACCTCCGTCGTCCGTGACCTCCAGGCGACTAACTCTGCCCGCATCCTCGCCGGGACACCGCCACCGCCACCCACAGAGCCAGCAGATTAGTGTTGGCCGTGATGGGGCACGCGGATGCGTGAGCGATCAACCGTCGAATGGGGCAACCCTCGTCAGGCCGCTGGCGTGCCGGGGACAAGCTCGACTGGCAACGCTGGCAGCTCGCAGGTTGTGGCGCCGTCGGCCAGGCAGGCGGCCTGGGCGGTGGCCAACACCGTCGCCGTCTCTTCAGCGAGTTCGACCGTGGTCGCTCGCTGGACATCGACGACGCCGAGCGTTGCGCCCACGCTGAACACGATGCGATAGCTGTCCGGCTCGTCTCCACTGCTCAATGCACTCGTGTAGCTCAATGCGGCCACCGTATCGGCGCCTTCCAGTTCGGCGTCCTCGATCTGCTCACCGTTCGCCAGCGACGGCACCAGATCGCCAGACTGCTCGACGACCTCGGCGGCGGCATCTTCGTCGGCCAGGATCGTCGCCCCAGAGGCGAGCAGGGGCGGCGGCTCGGCCACACCGGCGAGCGCGATGGCAGTCACGAAGCTGCTCCCGCTCTCTCCGAGCGGTGAGTCGGAGAGACCGTAGAGCGCCTCCACCTCCGCGCTATTGAGGTACCCGATCTGGATTGAAAAACCTTGAGCCTCGAGATCGAGCACACGGTCCGGCAGCGTGAGGTCGATGGACTCCGGTGCTTCACCCCCAAGTACCATCGCCACGCGCTCCTGCAGCGTGCTGGCCAGATCGCTCGCCACCTCGGCGTCTACGTCGCTCTCGTCGAGCGTCTCGACCGCGACACCGACGAGCAGTGCCCCCTGACGAAAGGTCGTGTCTAAGGTGGTGACCGTGAGCTCTTCCTCGGTGTAGGTTCCGGTCGTCACCTCCCGCGGTTCCTCGCCGACCTCGGCGGCTCCGTCCGCAAGTTCGGCCTCGGCCACCAGCGCCCCGTCGTCGCCCTCCAACAACTCAAAACCGGCGGTCGCCGCTTCGGGTGAAGCCCACTCGGAGATGTAGGAGCGGATGCGCGCGTTGCGGTCCTCGCTGAGGTAAGAGCTGACGTAGTAGCGCTGGAAACCGGCCTCGGTGAGTGCGGCGGGATCGAGCGATTCGTTGGAGTCCGCCATCATCTCCGCATCGAGCACCGCCTCGCCTTCGAAGACGTACCCATCGGGCAAGTCGGCGCTGTCTAACGTCATGGCGTAGAGATTGGCGCCCACCACCGGAACCGGTGTCTGGAGAGCGAGTGCCGCCGGCGGCAATCCAAACACCGCGAGTACAACGAGCGTAACGCCCACTCGGCGAGTCAAACCCATATCGTGGTTTCTCCTTCTGCGATTCGAGCTTCGTGTGGCCGGTTGACGTTACCGGGTCCGGCGAAGATGCTACCACTTCGCGCCGCTCTGACTTCGAGAGATGGCGCGCCGCCACGTAGAATCGTCACCGGAGTCCGTTTATGCGCTCGCTTCGGCCAACCACCATCGCGCCCACCGCCATGATCGCCACACCGCATCACCTGGCGACTTCGACCGGTCTGGAAATCTTGCGCGACGGCGGGAGCGCGATGGACGCCGTCATCGCCGCAAACACCGTCCTGACGGTGCTCTACCCCGACCAGACCGCTATCGGCGGCGACTGTTTCTTCATAGTCTGGGACGCCGCGGACGAATCGGCGATCGCCTTCAATGGTTCCGGTGCCGCGGCGATGACGGCGGACCCGGAGGCGCTGCGCGCGCAAGGGTTCGCCGCGATGCCCCGGCGGGGGCCATTCACGGTCCTCGTGCCGGGAACGATCGACGCCTGGGTCGAAGGTCACGAGCGTTTCGGCACCCTGCCGTTCGACCGGCTGCTCGGCCCCGCCATTCGCTACGCGCGAGACGGGTTCCCCGTGTCTCCACGCCTGGCCAGCGTCCTGGTCGCCGAACAGGAGACCATCGCCGGTCTCCCTGGGTTGGCCGCGCTCATCTTCCCGCGCGGCACTCCGCCCACCGCTGGCGAACGGTTGCGGTTGCCGGCACTGGCCGGCAGCCTCGAACTCATTGCCAGCGAGGGCCGTGACGCCTTCTACACCGGCGAGATCGCCGCCGCGATCGAGCAGACCATCCGCGATCTCGGTGGCTGGCTCACGATCGAAGACCTGGCGAGTCACCACGGCGAGTGGGTTGAGCCACTCACCGCACCATACCGCGACATCGCGCTCCTTACCGTGCCGCCGAACTCGCAAGGGCTGACCGCACTCCTCGCGCTCCAGCTCGTCGATCGCGTCGACCTGGGTGAACGCTGGGGCGGCGGAGAACACCTTCACCCCCTGATCGAAGCCAAGAAGCTCGCCTTTTCCGTCCGAGACGCCACGCTCTCCGACCCGCGCTTCGTTGACATCGACACGCGAACCCTTCTCTCCCGCGCGACCGTCGATCGGCTGTGGCGCGCCTATGACCCGGAACGGGCGGGTACGGGCCAAGCGTCGCTACCGGGCGATACCGTCTACCTCTGCGCCGTCGACCGCGACGGCAACGCGGTCTCCCTAATTCAGAGCATCTTTCAGAGCTTCGGTTCGGGCGTGGTCGCGGGCGACACCGGTATCATCCTTCAAAATCGCGGTTCCTCCTTCTCGCTGACACCCGGCCATCCGAACGAGCTGGCGCCCGGCAAACGCACCTTGCACACACTGATGCCCTCGATGCTCACACGAGACGGGCGGCTTCTGGGGCCACTTGGTACGCAAGGGGGGGATGCGCAGGTGCCGGTGCAGATGCAACTGATCACCCACCTGATCGACTTCGGGATGGACCCGCAGCCGGCGATCGACGCACCGCGCTGGCTAGCGGCGGGACCGAGCGCGGCCTCCCCCAACTCGGTCCTGCTCGAAGCCGGCTTCCCGGAAGCGACGCTGCCCGCTCTGGCCAACCGCGGCCACGAGATCACCGTCATCGAGCCGTGGAACCCCAACGCCGGTCACGCCCAGCTCATCCTCGTCGACCACCAAACCGGCATGCTCCGCGGCGGCGCCGACCCCCGCGCCGACGGCACCGCCGCCGGATACTGACGAAGGGCCGAGGATCAAGATTCGAGGTTCGAGAACGCGGCCTTCAGGCTAATTGCTTCCGCTCGCCCTCGCTCACTCACGAGATCGTCGGCAAGCCGGACCGACGCGGCAACTCACGCGGCTCTCGGCCCTCGAACCTCCGCCCTCCCGCATCACGCCGCGGGCGACGCCGGCGGGTTCAGCAGCCATTCCTCGAACTGGGCGGTCAGGCGGTCGAGGTTGTCAGCCCAGTAGCTCCAACCCTCGAAAAAGAGCTGGTCGACGTGACTGGGCGCGGTGGGCAGCGATTCGACCACGTCCGGGCGCAGCAACGTCAACGCGTCCCGGTTCACCGGCGCGAATGGTTGCAGGCGGGCGAAATTTGCCGTCGGGATAGCGC
>JACDBO010000160.1 GCA_013694885.1 Chloroflexia bacterium
GCGTGGATCTGATCGCGGGTGGTGCAGAGCTAGGACTGACTGGACCGGTGATCGACCTGGGTGACACCCTGGTCGTCCCGGGAGCGGAGCGCTGGCTGCGGCTGACGGCCGCTGACGGTGAGGACCTCGGCGCGAACCCCTACGGCGCGATCTCGCTGGTGCGCACGAATCTGCCCGGGAACCAGATCAGCTTCGTCACCGGTGGCCAACTCATCATCGCCCCGGTCGACGCGCCAGCGAACCCGACCGCGCAACTCCCGTTCACGGGTGTCGACTACGACCTGGCGCCGGATGGTGAGCGCATCGTGGTCAGCGACGGGCGGACGCTCAGCATCGTCGACCTGAGCGGCGCCGAGGTCGGAACCTTCCCCAACCCGGAAGGGATCAGCATCGGCAGCGTTGTCTGGCAGCCGGACGGGTCGATCCTCTTCGTCGATCTCTCCAGCAACGTGGTGCGCAGCGTCGATCCGGGCGACGCGGGATAAGCGACGAGCCCGTGTCCGCACAACCAGGTCCACCTGGGTGGACCCAGCCGCTTGGAAACGGGATGGTAGACTCGGGCAAGGTGCGATGGCGCCGGGGAGCGGCCACGGCGCCCGTGCATGCTGCCCAGTCTATCCGGTGAAGATGTTTCGTTATGTCTAATTCATCTCAGACCAATCGAGTCACCGCCGCCCCCGAGGTCGAAGCCGACGGTGGTGTGAGGTTTGGACGGACGCTCCTCCGGGCGGTCGCCGGCGAGGTGCTGGACGTCGAAGCCGATGCCATCGTCTGCCCGGCGAACCGGCGGGGGGTGATGGGGGTTGGCGTCGCGGGCCAGGTTCGGATCGCCGGCGGGGTGGAGATCGAGCGGGAGGCGATGGCGGGGGCACCGCTGGCGATCGGCACGGCCATCGCCACGAGTTCGGGCAAGCTGGCCGAGCGCGGGGTGACGTTGATCATCCACGCGGTCGTCGCCGATGCGCTCGGCGCGCCGACGCGGCCGGATATCGTGCGGCAGGCCACGGGTGAGGCGCTGCGGTTGGCGGACCGCCACCGGGCGCGGTCGCTGGCGCTGCCGCCGCTTGGGGTGGGTCTTGGCCCGGGCCGACTCACGACCGAAGCGGTGGCGGAGTTGATGATCGAGGAGATTCTCGCGTATCTGAGGCGCTTCACCTCGCGGCTCGAACTCATCGTCCTGGTGGCGCGGGCGGAGGAAGAGGCCGCGAAGCTCAGGAGGTTGCTGCTCGACGCCCGGCATTACTGGTTGGGTAGTCGACCATGAGCCGGAACCCGCCCGGCACCGACGATGCTCCAGACCCCGCACCACGGAGTCTCATGCACGAGGACGCGACCGCCCCGAACGACGCCGCCGATGAGCGCGTGCCGTCAAAGATGCCGCGCCCTTCCCTGGCTCCCCCAGGGTTGGCGAGCTGGCGTTACGCCCCGGATGCCTGGCGGTGGGCCCGGCGCTTCGACCAACGTTATGTCGATAACGTCTTGCGGCTGCGGTCGGGCCGGGTGCTGCCACAGTCCTTGCGGGCCCGATTTCGGGCGCTCGGTCTGCCGGCCGAGGTGATCGAGGCGACGCTGCGCGAGGTGCGGTCCACGGCGGACTGGCCCCATGCCTGGATTCGGACCGCGCAGCGCTACCTCGGCGACTACCGGCGCCAAACGTCGGCCAGCGACGAGCCGGCGGCGGCGCAGGCGCGCTACTCGGCCGCCCTCTGCTACCACGTCGCCCAGATCTATGTCCGCGACGATGCCCGGACCGTCCGCCTCTGTCGCGCCGCGACGGCCTCGCTCTTTGCCCAGGCGCAACCTTATGTCGCGCCAACGCTCCAGCGCGTGGAGATCCCCTGGCGCGCCACGACCCTCCCCGCTTACCTCGCCCTGCCTGACCCTGGTGACCGGCCGGCGGCGCTGGTGGTGTTGCTCAACGGCGCCACGACCGCCAAGGAGGAAACCATCGCCTGGGCCGCGCCGTTCCTCGCCGCGAACCTGGCGGTACTCGCCGTCGACAGCCCCGGCACCGGGGAGGCAACGGGATTGGGTCCGTATGACGCGGGGCACGACGACATCGCCGATGGGGTGCTCGAACTCGCCGCCGCTGACACTCGGTTCACGCCGCCGCGGGTGGTGCTAGTGGGGGTGAGCCTGGGTGGGGCGCAGGCGCTGCGCTGCGCGGCGTACGACCCCAGGTTGCTGGCGGCGGTGACGGTGACGCCGCCGTTCGAGCCGACCCGCTGGCTCCATCGCGCCAGTCCCCTGCTGCTGGACCAGCTCGTCTACCTGACCGGGGACGCGGCGACCGCTACCCGCGAGCTGGCGACGGGTTTCGACCTGGCGCCGGTGACTGGGCACGTCCGCTGCCCGGTGCTGGTGCTCGGCGGCGCCCGCGACGTGGTGGTACCGCCGACCGAGGCGCAGCGGTTGGCCGCCGCGCTCGGTGGGCTGGCCACGCTGAACTGGTACCCGAACGGCGGCCACTGTCTCTACGAGTTCCTGCCGGCGTGGACCGCGGAGGCCGCGGCCTGGATCGGCGCGGTCGCCGAGGTGCGTGGGGGAGGGGAGGCTTGGTCCACCCGGGTGGACGACGCCCTCGCCGCCGCCGCCTTCGCCCGGGAGCGAATTACTGCCCGCGGTGCGCCGGCTCCGCGACTCCGTCGCGCCAACGAGCGCGACGAAATCGACATCATCCCCGACGAATATCCATAGTCATCTGAGCCGCTCCCTAAGTGTCGGCGTGAACCCGAAACATAGAACGTTGTTGAATCGGGGAAGGGG
>JACDBO010000165.1 GCA_013694885.1 Chloroflexia bacterium
GTCTCGGAGTTGCGTTCCGCCTCGGCGGCGTCGCGAAGCCGCTCTCGCGCGGCGACCGCCGAGGCCCGGTCGGAGGCGACGTAGAGTGCGGCGGCGGCTTCAGCGTCCGCTTCCACAGCGGGCCGGATGGTGATGGGGGCGTCGATCTCGGCGGTCCGGGATGACTCACGGGGGTGGGCAGGGTGCGCCTGTGGCACGCTACTCTTCGACGAGGCGGGCGCGGGCGACGGTGCGGGAGAGGTACTCGCCGGAGGCGTAGTCGAACTCGCCACCGCAGGTAATGAGGGTGAGGAAGCTCTCCGGCGTGCGGCCGACCAGCTCCTGGATCGCGCCGCTCGTGAGCTCCGCCAGCTCATATGTCTCGACGGTCTCCACCGCGTAGGTGTAGGCGCGGTCGTCCTCGCCGCTGACGATCACCTCGGTGCCGCCCTCAAGGTTTGCCAGCTCGTAGAAAACGGCGGGGCCGACGTTCCAGTAGTCGATGTGACCGGCCATCACGACATTGCCGCGTACACCGAGTCCGGAGGTCTCCTCGTACCAGGAGACGACCCACGGACCCGTCGGGTTCTGCATGACGCCGTCGACGATGTTGAGCGTCTCGACCTCGGCGTCGACCCCGACCACCTCGATCTGGAGCGAGACCGGTCGCGCCGCGCGCGCCGAGGCGGGAGCGGGCGGTTCCATACCGACCGGTCCGGGACGCAGCGCACCGGTCGTCGGCAGCTCGCCGACGGTGCTAGGCTGGATCGACGACTCCTGGGCTTCCGGCGTGCCCTCCTCGTCCTGCGCCAACGCCGGGATCAGCCGACCGGCGCCGACCGCCGCGGCCGCGAGTATGCCGATGGCCCAGCGACGAGAACGGCGGCGGGATCGGTCGCCTTCGCCATCGAGGCGCCTGGGAGTGTTGGTGGTTGGCATCGAGTGTGTCTCCTTCGGCGTGGACCCGCATCGGCCCACCACGCTCCGTTCGTGTCTGACCTCTTCGACGCGCGAGCGGCCTCGTTGGTGTCGCACCCATCGTCGGGGCGGTGATGCATGTGCCTGTCCGCCATAGGATACCGTGCGCTGTCGAGCGCGTGGCATCATGCCCGGATGAAACGTGCGATCGGCCCTCACCCCCAGCCCCTCTCCCAATCCTGGGAGAGGGGAGCCGGGACGCCTGAGCGGGATGGATCAAGCGGCGCCGATGGTGTTCGGCAGCGGCCGCTGAGGTCCACCGACATTGAGGCCATCTGCCGGCGGGCGTTCGGCGCCGGAGTCCACCTTGATGGGGTCCGCGCGTTGGATGGCGGCACCGTTAATATGACCTACCGGCTCGATGTCGCCGGCGAACCGGCGTGCGTGCTGCGGGTCGCGCCCTCGCCAGGTGTGGTGGAGCGCGGGCCGTCGTGGCTGTCGCCGCTTGGCTTGCGGCGGGAATACGCGTTGACGCCGTTGCTGGCGCCGGTCGCGCCGTTGTTGCCGCGTACGCTGGCGGCGGATTTTACCCGGCAGCTTCTCGACCGCGATTGGGTGATCCAGTCAATCGTCGCCGGCACGCCGTGGAGCGAGCTGGAGGATGGGCTGACGGCGGACGAGCGTGCTGACCTCTGGCGGCAACTAGGGACGCTGACGCGCGCGATCCACGCGGTCGAGGGGGACGCCTTCGGTGCGCCCGACCAGCCCCGCGCGACCTGGTTCGATGTGGTGCGCGAAGACCTGGACGGGATTCAGCGCGACTGGTGGCGGTTTGATTTACCGCACCCCGAAGGCGTCGCGGAGCTGTGCCGCGTGGTTGAGCGCAACCGGACGGTGCTCGACGCGATGGGTGCGCCACGCCTCGTCCACAGCGACCTCGACCCGCGCCACGTCTTCGTTGCGCGCGGGCCGGATGGACGGTTGCGCATCAGTGGGTTGATCGACCACGAGTATGGACGCTTCGCCGACCCAGCGTCGGAGAGCATGCTCGTGTGGTTCGCGGGCGAATCCGCGGCGCCGGCGGCGTTCTTCGAGACTTACGGATCGCCATTAGACGACGAAACCTCCCGCTGGCGCTCGCTCGTCTATCGCGCGGTCGCCCTCGGCTGGGCGACGGCGGACGCCGCGCACCTCGGTCGGGTCGATTCGGCGCGCGAGACGAGTGCGGACCTCCAGACCGTCGTGGATGTGGTCCTCCGACGACGCGGGTAGACATTGCCGTCCTACCCGTGGCCCCTCGCTTACCGTTCTTCGTCCGGTTGCCGAGGGTGGATCGGCGGCACTTCCCCGTTGCTGGGATCGTCGAGGGCCTCCGTGGTCGGCTCGGCGGGTATGGCGCCGAGCGCCGACGAAGGAGGCTGGCCGTTCGAGGATCCACCCTGTCCGGTCATGAAGCTGCCGATGAGCTCGATCGGGAGCGGGAAGACGACGGTCGTGTTCTTCTCGGCGCCGATCTCGGTGAGGGTCTGCAAGTAGCGGAGCTGGATCGTGACCGGGTTGCGGTTGATGACCTCAGCCGCCGCGGCGAGTTGCTGGCTGGCCTGAAACTCGCCTTCCGCATGGATAATCTTCGCCCGCTTCTCGCGCTCGGCCTCGGCCTGACGGGCCATGGCGCGCTGCATCGACTGCGGCAGCTCAACGTCCTTCACTTCGACGATGCTGACCTTGATGCCCCACGGCTCGGTCTGGTCGTCGATGATCCGCGCGAGCTGCTGGTTGATTTTCTCCCGCTCGGAGAGCAGGTCGTCGAGGGCGGACTGACCAAGCACGCTCCGCAGCGTCGTCTGGGCGATCTGCGAGGTGGCGCGGATGAAATCGGCGACGTTGACGATGGCGGCGTTGGGATCCAGCACCCGGAAGTAGGCGACCGCGTTGACGCGGATCGTCACGTTGTCTTGGGTGATGACCTCCTGCGCCGGGATGTCCATCGTCACGGTACGCAGGTCGACCTTGGCCATCCGCTCGATGAACGGGATCAGCAGGATCAGGCCGGGACCGCGCGGCCCGACGAGACGGCCGAGGCGGAAGACGACGCCTCGCTCGTACTCCTGCACGACCTTGACCGCCGCGAAGAAGATGATCAGCGCAACGACGACGATAACAATGACAATACTCAGTGGAATCTCCATTGCGTTTCTAGCCCTTCCTGTCTGTCAGTTCGGTTGCGTTCGGAGTGGACCGGGATACTCCGGCCCTGCCGAACTCGGTTGGGTCATGTGAACCGCGACGCGACCCTGTCATTTCGAGCGTAGCGGGAGAAATGACAATCAGCGAAGTTGCGACATCACTGAGCATTCTACCCGCTCGGGTCGCCGCGCTGACTTCGCACGCCGCCGGGGATCGGCAGCACGCCCTCGCCGCGATTCGTGGTCTGAGTGCTGTCGCGTGGGCGCGCCGGGTTGGCCGGTTGCGGCGCGGCGCGCACGATCAGGCGGAGTCCCTTCACCTCGATCACGGCGACGTGGTGGCCGGTGGCGATCTCGGCGCCATCCGGGAGGTCCTCCGCCGTCGCGGTCCAGAGCTCGCCGTGGAGGAAGATCAGACCGGTCGGGTTGAGGGGCGCGCGGACCTCGCCGATGGCGCCGATGAGTGCGGCCTGGCCGGTGGTGGGGCGCTTGAAGCGTGTCCGCAGGACAGCAGCGCCGATAAACGCGGCGAAGGCGACGATGCAGCCGGCGGTGGTCCAAATGACGAGACGGGAGACCTGATCGTAGCCCGGCACGTCGGCGTCGATGAGCATGTACGACCCAAGAATGAAGCAGATCAGCCCGGCGATGAGCAGCAGCCCGAACGACACGACGAAGACGTCGATGATGAAGAGCGCGAAGGCGAGGAGGATCAGGAGCAGACCGGTCCAGTTCACCGGCAGGGTGCCAAGTGCGTAGAGACCGAAGAGCAGCCCGAGGGCACCGGCGACACCGGGCACGATGGCGCCGGGGTTGGAGAGTTCGAGGAAGATGCCGAGCGAGCCGATAGAGAGGAGCAGATAGGCGATCGTCGGGTCGGAGATGAGCTGCAAAAACCGCTCGATTGGGTTCATCCCGATCTCGCCGGTCGCCGCGCCAGCGGTGCGCAACGTGACCGTCTGGCCGCTACTGAGCGCAACCTGTCGCCCGTCGATCTGGTCGAGCAGCGTGGGCACATCCGGGGCGGTGAGGTCGATCACGCGCAACAGCACCGCGTCGTCAGCCGTCACGTTGACCGCGTCGCGCACGGCCTGCTCAGCCCAGTCGGCGTTGCGGCCGCGCAGGTCAGCCAGGGAGCGGATCTGGGCGACGGCGTCGTTGGTGACTTTGCGGCGCATCGTCTCGTCCATCTCGCCGCCGAGGGAGACCGGCGAGGCGGAGCCGATGTTCGTACCCGGAGCCATCGCCGCGACGTGGGCGGAATAAGTGATGTAGACCCCGGCCGAGGCCGCCCGCGCCCCGCGCGGACCGACGTAGACGACGACCGGTACCTCGCTCTCTAGGATGTCGCGGACGATGTCGTCCATCGCCGAGCTGAGGCCGCCCGGTGTGTCGAGCACGATCACGGCGGCATCGGCGTCGTTGGATGCCGCCTCGTCGAGCGCGCGGTCGACATACTGCGCCATCACCGGCGTAATCGTGCCGTCGATGGTGATGACCTCGACGTTCGGCGTACCCGACTGGGCAAACGCGCTGCCCGTTTGCCCGATGAGCGGCAACAACGCCGCCAGCAGGAAGCAGGCCAGCGCGAGGGCGACACGCGGACGGCCTGGCGGCGATGGAGACGGGTTTCTCGGCGCGGACATCGTCGTCGCTCCTTGGATTACATTCAGTATAGCGA
>JACDBO010000171.1 GCA_013694885.1 Chloroflexia bacterium
GGCGCTGCCACCTCACCGCCTCTGCGCATCGACATAGCTGCGCAGCACGTCATTCATCTTCGCCCGGTACCCAATGCCTTGGGCCGTGAACCAATCGATCACCTCTTCATCGAGCCACAAGGTGAATTGCTGTTGGGGACCGGGGATGCCGCTCTGCGCCGTGCTCCAATCAATCTCGCCTTCTTCCTCGAAGTCGATGGACGCTTCCAATTCCTCCTCCGTCAGTGCGTCGACTTTGGCCCAGTCGGTCCGATCCTCACCCCGTTGGCGCATCTCCATGAGTTCTTCAGTTGTATACCGCACGATACGCTCGCTCTTCGCCATCACGGGCTCTCCTCGCTGAGATGAGGCCGGTCACGTTGCCACGCAGCGTTCTCGCGGACCGCCACGACGCCGTCTTTCCGGACAAGCGAGGAACCTCTCGATCCTCAAGAGGAGTGGTCGCGGAACGAGAGATTTCTCGCCGCGGCTCGAAATGACAGGCTTTGAGCGATCTGAAGTGTCGGCACTTGAGCTCCTCAGAAAAGCGGCATCCGGCTCCAGTCGGCTTCCGAGGTTGAGCACGGCGGCTTGAGCCCCGCGCTGACCATCGGACCCGACGTCTCCCGCGCACGCCGTGGGCGGGAAGAAACGGCTCCTGAGGACCGCTGCCTCTCTCCCCGCCCGATCCGACCCGCCGACCTCAATGCACCATGCCCGCCGGGGTCGCGCCGGGCGTGGCAGCCTCGGCGACCGGGGTGCCCTCGGGGGGCAGTCCCGCCGCCTGGAGGCCGGGGAGGGCGGCGGGCGGGAGGCCGGTGGGGGGCATCAGGTAGCGTGGGGGTTGGCGGATGTTGGCGGCTTGCTCGAAGGCGTAGGCGATGCGGATCAGGGTCGGCTCGCTCCAGGCACGGCCCATGAAGCTGATGCCGACCGGCAGGCCGAAGGTGTACCCGGCCGGGACGCAGACCAGCGGGTAGCCGGCCATCGCCGCCGGGCCGGAGCTGGCGCCGAGGAAGAGGTCGCCGTTGACCACGTCGACCATCCACGGCGGGCCGCCCGTCGGCGCCACCAGCGCGTCGAGGTTGTGCTGGGTCATCACCGCGTCGAGACCCTCGTCGCGCGAGAGGCGGTGGCTGGTCGCTAGCGCCTCCAGGTAGGCCGGGTCGGTGAGCGGTCCCTTTTCCTGCGACATGTGGAAGATCTCCTGCAGGAAGTAGGGCATCTCCTCACTGGCGTGCTCCTCGTTGAAGCGGATCAAGTCTTCAAGCGTGCGCATGGCGGGGTCGCCGCGCTCGGCGAGGTAGGCGTTGAGGTCGGCCTTGAACTCCCAGAGCAACACGTCGAACTCGGCGCTGCTCTCGCCCATCTCCTCGGCGCTCGGGAGATCGGCCGGGTCGATGATCTCCGCGCCAGCCTCGCGCATCGTCCGGATCGCCGCCTCGCCGATGGCGTCGGCCGCATTACTGTAGCCCCAGAAGCTTCCCGTGCGCGGCACGCCGATCCGCATGCCGCGCAGGCCGTTGGGGTCGAGGAACTGAGTGTAGTCGGTCTGCCCCTGACCCTCGCTCTCGGCCGTCATCGGATCGCGCGGGTCGACGCCGACCATCGCGCCGAGCGCGGCCGCCGCGTCGGCGACGGTCCGGCCGTGCGGGCCGATGGTGTCCTGGCTGTGGGAGATGGGGACCACGCCGGCCCGGCTAGTGAGCCCGACCGTCGGCTTGATCCCGACCACCGAGTTCGCCGAGGAGGGGCAGACGATCGAGCCGTCCGTCTCCGTGCCGATGCCGATCGCCGTCAGACCGGCGGCGACGGCCGCCGGCGAGCCGGAGCTGGAACCGCAAGGTGAGCGGTCGAGCGCATACGGGTTACGGCACTGCCCGCCGCGACCGCTCCAGCCGCTGGAGGCGCGGGTCGATCGGAAGTTGGCCCACTCGCTGAGGGTCGTCTTGCCGAGGATCAGGGCGCCGGCGTTGCGCAGATTGCGGGCGACCGTCGCGTCGTGCTTCGGGCGGGAGTTCATCAGCGCCAGCGAGCCGGCCGTCGTGAGCATCCCGTCGGCCGTGTCGATGTTGTCCTTGAGCAGGACGGGGATGCCGTGCATCGGCCCGCGCGGTCCGCCGTCGCGCAGCTCGGCGTCGAGCGCGTCGGCGAGGGCAAGGGCATCCGGGTTGATCTCCATGATGCTGTTGAGCGTGGGACCGCTACGGTCGATCGCTTCGATCCTGGCCAGGTAGGCTTGTGTCAGTTCGCGGACCGAGAGCCGGCGGCTGTCCAGCGCGACGCGCAGGTCTGCCACGGTCGCCGATTCCAGCTCGGGATGAGGCGTCTGCATCGCGAACGGCGTCGCACCGGGACGGTCCATCCCCTGACGCACCGCCGCGCCCGCGGCAACGGGAGCCGCGGCGGCGGCCGCTCCCCATTTGAGGACGGATCGACGGCTGAGGTTCCGGGTTCGAATGGTGTATTGACCCATGACGACCTCCTCACGCTGCGTTGGCGCATCTGCCGGTTCCGCACCCCGCGGAGCGCGCATCCTACCCCCGCTGTGCCAGCGCGGCAAGCGGCCATCGTGACGATGTTTTGCCGGCGTCGTGGGTCTATTCCCTGTCCGCATCCAGGCTCGGCACGGAGAAGCGGAGCCATTGCAGGTTCCAGCCGGGGCGGGAGGTTGGCTCTTCGCTGACCCACTGCGCCCCCATCGCGCGGTAGAACGGGGCGGCGTTGGGGTCGCTGGCAATGATCAGGACCGTGGCGCCCATATCGCGCGCCGTGGCGACGGCGTGCCGCCAGAGGCGCTTGCCGCGGCCGGTGCCGATCAGGTCGGCATCGACGAACAGTTTGTCGAGCGTCATCTCGGGCGGCTCGCCCAGCAGGCCGTAGTAGCCGGTGACGCGGCCCGCCTCCTCCAGCACGTAGACCGGCGAGCCGGCGATGAACGCGGGCGTGACGGTGATGGACTCCGGCTCCCAGTCGAGGAACGCCGGTTCGTAGCCCCACGAGAGAGCCGAGCGCCCGGTCAACTCGTTCAGGAGCGGCGCCTCCGCGGGCATCGCTCGCCGGATCACGGCCGATGGCGTTGGGATGCGCGCTGTCATGGTGCACCGCTCCGGAATCGATGACCGGCCGGACCGACAGCTTCGACCAGCGATCGGCACGTCCTGAAAACAACCGTGCGATGATCCCACGGCCACCGGCGGTGGGCAACGGCAACGGGCGGACGGCGCGCGGTTCAGTCTTGGCGCGCGACTTGCAGAGGCGGCGGCATCACTCCGTCGCGCGGTGTCTCGACCGACGAGTGAGACTCGACGTGTGGATCGGGTCGGATCGGAAGGTGGGGCGGCGCTCGGTGCATGCCCGCCTCGGAACTCCCAGGAGGGATGCGTTATGTTAGGTTTCGCCAATGCGCGATCCGTGGCGGTTCGGGTGGGGCTGGGGTGCGTCGCCTGTGCGGTCGTCCTCGGCGCGCCGGCCGTCTTCGCGGTGCATGAGGACTTCACGTATCCGGCCGCCATCCACGCCGGGACGTGCGAGGAACCCGGCGACGTGGTCTTCGAGCTCGACGACCTGGCCCGGTTGCCGGAGGACGCCCCCGGCGAAGGCGAGCGGGTGGGCGCGCCGCTGGCGCAGGTGGTTCACGGCTTGCCTGAGGACTTCACGATCGACGCCACAGTCGAAGACTTGCTCGCCGACGATCACGTCCTCGCAGTCTTCGGCCCTGAAGAGGGTGACGGGATCATCGCCTGCGGTCCGATTGGCGCCTACACGTTCGATGATGAAGATGGGCAGAGCCTGGCAATCGGCTTGCGCGAGTTCAACGAGTCGAACTACACCGGCGTCGCCCTCTTCGGTGACGACACCGCCTCCGACGACGACACGGAAACCGAGACCGAGACCGAGGACGAGGGACTCGAGGTCGAGGTCTACATCGTCCTCAACACCTTCCCACCCGGCACGCCGGCTGAGGCCACCCCGATCGGGTAGGATCTCGTGGCAAATGGCCCCCACCCCGGCGCTTGCGCGCCACCCCTCCCCCAACGTTGGGGGAGGGGTCCCTCCTTGCAATCAAGCAGCCTCCATCTCACCCACGCTCGGCGCCCGCAAGCTTGAGCCAGCCGGCGCCGCCGTGCCAATGGCGACCGGCGCGCAGGTGGTCGCCGACCGCACGCTCCAGCGTCGTGCGCCGCGGCAGCACATCCGGGGTGACGTTGGTCAGACCGAAAACGAAGCGCACGATGCTCGCGTCACTGGCCTCGTCGGCGCCGGGACGATAGGCGAGGTGGAAACGGCGCTGAAACTGGATGATGTTCGACTCCTCCGGCAGGTACTCGGCGAGTTGCTCGTCGATCAGCCAGGAGTGGCAGACCGCGATCTCGTAGGGCTCTTCCGGGAAGTGCCGGGCGAAGAATACCCGGGCGCGGGCGAACGACGCATCGCACGCCGCCGGCGTCATCGGTCCCCAGAACGCCGGGATATGCACCGACAGCGCGGAGTCGCCGGGTCCGTACGGCAGCCCGGCCGCCGCCATCGCCTCGCCGGTGCGCCTGCCCAGCCGTGCTCGCTCGAACTGCAACCGGCCCAGCTCGTAGATCTCGCCCCGGAAGTGCAGCATCAGCCAGAACGCGTTGTCGAAACCGCCTTGGCCGTGGTTCCGCCGATGCACGGCCATGTGGCGGCCGAGGTCCGCCAAGGTGCGCCGAGACACCTCGTCCGGGATCGCCCGCGCCCGGTGGAACGCCCGCACAGTGGGTAAGGCCGCCAGGAAGACGTAGACGAAGAAATAGCGCTGCAAGACACCGAGAGATTCGGGAAGCGCGGGGAACCACGGTGGTCGGTCGACCGTGTCCATCGTCCGCACCAAGGAGTGCGCGCAGCGTTCGAGCAACCACCACAGACCCGGCGACTGGTTCAGCAGCGGCAGCATCGCGACGAGTCGGTCGATCTCCTCGTGCGGTACGGCGAGGTCGAGGAGCACCGGCGGCAGGTCGTCGGCGGCCGGCAAGGCGACCTCAAAGTCAGGCGGGCCGATCGCCTCAAGGTGCTCCAGCCAAGACGCGGTCGTCACGCCGGCGCGCAGCAGCTCCCTGATGTCCTCCACACCCCCTCCTCCTATCCCGTGTCTCAGGTTCTCATCCAGCCGGCGCGGCATCGCCGGTCCGGCACCGTACAATCCACCATCGGTGTGCGGATCCGGCGCGAACAGCGCGCTTCGGCACGTGAAAGTGTGACACGTTGGTTCCTGGGTATCGGTCGTTGCTCGGGGCGCCGGGGCGGCTCGCCTTCGTCGTTCCCGGTGCGGTCGGGCGCCTGCCGATGGCGATGCGCACGCTCGGCTGCGTGCTGCTGATCCAGGGCTACACCGGCTCGTACGGATCGGCGGGGATCGTCGGCGCCGTGCTCACGGTCGTCAGCGCCGTGGCCAGCCCCCGCCTGGGTCAGCTCGCCGACCGCCACCCGCACCGGCTGATCCTCGCCGTCTCGCTAGCCCTCCAGGCGCTGGGAACGACCGCCCTGATCGCGTTGGCGGCCAACGACGCGCCGCTCATCCCACTCGCGCTGGCGGCGGCGATCGTCGGTGGCTCAGCGATGCCGTTCCCCTCGATGAGCCGGGCGATCTGGTCGGCCCGCCTGGAGCGCGGCCCGGCGCTGGAGCGGGCGTTCACGGTCGAGAGCATGTTCGACCAGGTCGCCTTCATCGTCGGCCCGTTCATCGCCATTCTGCTGGCCGTCGAGGTCAGCCCCGCCGGCGGCTTGATCGGCGCGCTGTTGATGACGCTCGTCGCCTCGGTCGGTTTCGCCCGGCTGCCGGACATCGGCGCGGACGAACTCGCCGCCTCCCGCGACCACCCCCCGGCCATCCAGATCGGCGGCATGCAGGTTCTGATCGTCGCGTTCGTCGGGTTGGGCGTCCTCTACGGCGCATTCGAGGTCGGGCTCGTCGCCTTCGCTGACGAGCACGGGTAACCTGGCGCCGCCAGCGTACTGGTCAGCTTGTTCGCGGGCGGCGCCTTGATCGGCGCATTGGCTTACGGGTCGCGCACCTGGCGATCCCCGGTGGTGCGCCGCACGATCATCCCGATCGTCTGGCTCTGGCTGGCGATGATCCCGGTCGCGTTCTCCCCTGGGTTGTGGTGGTCGGCGATCGCGATCCTCATCGCCGGTTTCGCGATCTCCCCCGGCGAGATCGCGGCCTTCACACTGGTCGAGCAACTCGTCCCCAGCACGGCGCGCACCGAGGGCTTTTCGTGGATCATCGCCGCAATCGCCGCGGGCGCCGCCTTCGGCGCGATGGCCGGCGGCATCGCGATCGACGCAGAGGGTG
>JACDBO010000229.1 GCA_013694885.1 Chloroflexia bacterium
GGCCGGAACACTGCTCGCGCTCGCCGACGACGAAGCGGCGGAGGGCGAGACCTGGCGGGAGCGGCTGCTCGTCCAGCTCTCCTGCCGCACGGCGATCCGTCGCGGCCAGCCCCTGGCCCGCGACGCCATGCGCGCCCTGGTCGAGGGTCTGGGCCAGACCAGCGCGCCCGCCGTCTGCCCCCACGGCTCCCCGCTCCTGATGCACGTCGGTGGCGACCTGCTGGAGCGCCAGTTCGGCTGGCGGTAGCGCCTGAGGTTGCGACTGGTCATGCGGCGTTCGGTCGATTGTGGTCCTGTTGCACACCAGATCGACCTGAATTACTGGGCTGTGATGGCCGCATCCCACCATGACTTCAATGGGTGTCGGGTTGGGGCCTGATAACCTCGTTCGTACACTCCGGTGAGTGCCGCCCGCACCTCGTCGGCAGCCACACCTTCGGTTCGTGCCCAGTCCCGCATGAGTTCCAGCGTCGCGCGAAGCTGGACGCGACCGGCCAGGAGCCGCTCGGCCTTCCGATCATCCGTGACGAGGACACAGCCGCGGTGGATCGCCAGGGCGGCTGTCATCGCCTCGCCGTCGTCAAGGTCTACGGTGAGGTCGATGAATGTCTGCAACTCAGCCTCGCTGTCGGCGCTGAAGATGGTGAGCGCGCCGGACGCGATGAGCGGCACGAGGTCTACCGGCTCGCGCTCTATCTCGCCTTCGACCACACGGCGTATGTAGAGCGCCTCCTCGAGGACGAAATCGGTGACGGCGACGGATCCAGCCGACACGGCAAGGATTTCGCCCATGCGGCGCGTTGCGTAGAGACTCAACACAGCGCAGGCGTCAAGCAACAGAACTGGAGGCAGACGCGGCGAATCCGGCATCGGGGTGTGGTGGTCAGGTGCCGACGAGGGCGGCGTTCAGATCGAGGTCCACCTGGTGCCACTCGCCGTCCTCTGACGGTTGCGCCTCGTGCGTCAGCTGACGGACGCGGAGGAGGGCACCGACGCGATCAGTCACCAGGCGCCGCGCGAGTTGCCCCTCGGAGAGCAGCCCGTTCGTGTAGGCCTGAGCAGCCAACGCCTCGTACCGGAGCGGCAGTAAAGAGCGCTCGGGGGTTGGAGCCTTGAGGCCGATCAGGTCCCGCGCTTTGCCGGGCTTGAAGCCGAGGTTTTGCAGCTTGTCCCAGGTGCCACTCGGCAGCAGCTTCAACTCCTCCAACCGCCAGATCATGGCCTGGAACGACACCTTATAGAGGTGAGCAAGCGTCAAGACATCCGCTGGCGTAATCGGCGCGTCCTTTGCCCGCCGCATGGCGAGGAACCGCCTCACCAAGCCCGAGGCAGGCATCAGGAAGAAGCGTGCGAAGGCATCGGCGAACCGCTCACCGTGCGGTACGCGCCGGTAGCTGGAGAGAACGGTAATCTCAGCCCTCAACCGAGCGGTCAGGAAGTGCGCGTACTCGTGGGCGACGGAACAGCGACGCTTCTCTTCTGGATGGTTTGCATTCACCGCGACGCAGCCGCCGTAGTCCTCCACGTAGACAAACATGCCGGCGATCTTGAGACTCCGCATCGGCATGGCGAAGATACGCAGCCCCACGTCCGTCTCGAGGACTCCCCACAGATCGCCGATCGGCCCGTCGCCAAGCGCCAGCCGGTTTCGCTCAGAGGTCGCGACTTCCTCGGCGGCACGCTCCGGCGGTGTGTCCGAGATGTCGTACACGTCGGGATATCGACGCGAGAGCGGCGAAGCAACGAGCTTTTCCAGTTCCACGTACCAGCGGCAGAGTTCCTCGAAGCGCCGTGTATCGGCGTCCCGGTTCTCCTCGCTGATGCCATCGGTGGGGCCGCGCGCGGCACGGAACTGGACAACGAAGCTCGGGGCTGGTTGCTGCTGGACAGGACGGACGAAATCGCCGACCTGACGGCCATAGAGACGCGCGAGGATGAGCAGTTCCGAGGCGCGAGGTCGCCGGACGCCGGTCTCCATGGCGGTGATCGTCGTCCGGGCGACGTCGAGCGTCTCTGCCGCGTGCTGCTGGGTGAGGCGGCGAGCCCGGCGGGCGTCCGCCAGCCGCTCCCCGATGACATGAGGGTCGATGGTTTCGAGGACATGCCTCTCCACTACGTTTCCTTTCTGACAGCGACGGTATTTTGTATAGTAAATATAGTCAATATGTCAGACATGTCCAGTTTTCTCTGATCGACTGGAACGAACTGGCGTCGAGGAGCGTGACGCGCCTTCCGGCATTGCGGAGTCCTCCGGGAGCGCCGCATAAAGATCGTTTCAAGCTCGTCATCGAACATCACATCCAGGAGGTATGGGTTGGAACTGTCACCGACACCACGCGCTTCATTGCCGACTCCCTGATCTGAACCGCGCAACGATGGCAGGAGTATACTGAGTCCCGTCGTCCTACTGTACGTACATAGACTTCCGGCTCAGGAGAGGATCAACGTTGAGCGAGGTCTTTACCATCGCCTTTGTGACCTCGGTGCTGGCGGCGGCGATCGGGTCCGGGGTGGCGATTCTCTACGCCTGCCTGGGGGAGCTGCTGGCGGAGCGGGCGGGGGTGCTCAACCTCGGCGTCGAGGGCATGATGCTGATGGGCGCGCTGGGCGGGTTCGCGGTCTGCTACTGGACCGGGTCGGCGCCGCTCGGCGCGCTGGCCGCCTGCGGTGTCGGGGCGCTACTGGCAAGCATCCACGCCCTCCTGACGATCACGCTGCGGGCCAACCAGGTGGTCAGCGGGTTGGCGCTGACGCTCTTCGGCGCCGGCCTCTCCGCCTACCTCGGTCACGGGCTCGTCGGGCGACCGCCGCCGGAGTCGTTCCGCCGTCTGGCGATCCCGGTGTTGAGCGATATTCCCTATCTGGGCGCGATCCTCTTTCGGCAGGATGCCCTGGCCTATCTCGCCTACCTCGTCGTGCCGGCGCTCTGGTGGTTCGTCTACAAGTCGCGACCGGGGTTGAACCTGCGGGCGGTCGGCGAGAGTCCAGCGACGGCCGACGCGATGGGGTTGAGCGTCGCCGGGCTGCGCTACCGTTACGTGATTGTCGGTGGCGCCTTCGCCGGGATGGGTGGGGCGGTGATCTCGCTGGCGACCAACCCCGGCTGGACGGAGAACATGACGGCCGGCCGCGGCTGGATCGCGGTCGCGCTGGTCATCTTCGGCACCTGGAACCCGGCCCGCGCCGCCGCTGGCGCCTTCCTCTTCGGCGCGGTCGAGGCCGGGCAGTTCCGCTTGCAGAGTGTCAACGTGCCGGTCTCGTCCTTCTTTCTGAACATGCTGCCGTACCTGTTCACGATCCTGGTGCTGGTCATCGCCACCCGGCAGACGCGCCGCCTACGCATCGGCGCCCCGGCCGCGCTGGGGCGAACGTACGTGCGGGAGGAGCGGTGAACACGAAGGACAGAGGACTGAGGACTAAGGACTGAGACTTGAAGGGCCCGGAGGGGGGCGAACGGGGGATGGTCATGAATGAGAAGGTGCCGGCCGCGCGGGAGGTGATGGCGCGTGGGTATGAGCAGGCGGCGGATGAGCTGGAGATCGCCGTCCAGCATCTGCGGACGGCGGCGCGGCACCTTCATGAACAGAATGTGCCGAGGGGCTGCGCCCACGCCTTTGCCGCCTACGGCCATATGCGCGGTGCCCAGCGGCACATCGACGACAACGCGATCCTGCACGCCGCGAAGTCCATCCCGTGATTGCGGTGGCCGCACAGGGCGGATGTAGACTGGAGTGAGCAGTCGGTTTGAGGTGAGGAGGGCGCCATGCTGGTCAGTCAAGAGACCTTCGAGCGGTTCGCGCTGGACGACCCCATACGGCAGTGGGAGATGCATCGTGGCCAATTGCGGGAAAAACCCGGGATGAGCTTTGACCACAACGACGTGATGGTCTATCTCGGTCACTTCCTTATGCGGCAGCTGGACCGCGACGTGTATCGAGTGCGGGTGAATGCGGGCCACGTCCGCCATCAGCACGATTCGTATTACATTCCCGACGTGGTTGTTATCCCGCTTGCCGACGCGGAGCACCTGCGCAACAGGCCGGACAGGCTCGAGGTCTACGACCGGTCACTGCCGTTCGTTGCCGAAGTCTGGTCGCCGTCGACCGGCGACTACGACGTCGATGGCAAGCTTCCGGAGTACCAGCGCCGTGGCGATCTGGAGATCTGGCGGCTGCACCCCTTTGAGCGAACCCTGATCGCCTGGCGCCGGCAGCCGGACGGGAGCTACACAGAGACGACGTACAGCGGCGGGACGGTCGATGTCGCCTCGTTGCCCGGTGTGGAGATCGACCTCGACCGGCTGTTCGCCTGAGGTGCCGCGCGGGAATGAGCCTGGGTAGGTGTGGTGGGCGGATGAGTGACGGGAAGATGGTCGAGGAGGCCGGCGGTGCGTTAGTCGAGGTGGTCTTCCGGCGGCCGGCGCTGCGCCGGTACGAACGGCCCCACGAGGCGCCGCTGCCGCCGCTCGGGGATGCGGTCAGCATCCCCGCCACGGCGGTCAATGACGCCATCGGCGCCTCCGCGCTCTCGGCGGGAGGGCGCGACCTGCTGCGCGGTTTGCTGCGGCTCGGGCGACCGGCGGTCTTCCCCGGTGGTGGCATCGGGATCGAGTACGGCAGCCTGCTGAAGACGGCCGTTCGCCCGGACTACCTGGCCGCCCATCTGCGCGAGGCCGCCGCGCACCTCCAGGAGCGCCGGGTCGGTCTGCTCGTCGTGCCCGGCATGTCCGGCTACCCGGTCGGCGCGATGTATGCCCTCGCCGCCGGGGTGCCGGCGATCCTGCTCAAGAAACAGGCGCACGACCCGGCGCGGGACCCCGCTGACTACCCGCCCGGCTCGTTCGTGATCCCCTCCTACACGGGTGAGGGCGACGTGGTGATGAGCGCCGACCCCGCCGCGATGGCCGACATCGTCGATGCGGTGCTGGCGGCACAGATCGAGCGGCAGCGCGACCTAGCGGTGCCGACGCTCTCGCTGCGGGTCGCCGGGGCCGACGACATCATCGTCAAGGCGACGATGAGCCAGGCGGTCAGCGAGAGCGCGCTGGTCGTCGGCCGCGCGGCGTTGTCGAGTTTTCGTCAGGAGTACCGGGCGCGCACCGGCGATGGCCGGGCGATGCGCGAGACGGTCGAGGTCGTCGCCTGGGTCACGCCCTTGCTCAAGGGCTACAATCGACCCCGCGAGCACCTGCGGCGAACCCTCGGCATCGAGCCGTTCGCCGGTCTCACGATCACCGGGGTCCATCTCGATCCGCCGGCCCTGGGGATCGACGGGTTTGGCGTGGTAATGCTTGCGGAACGGGCGCATCAACGGTAAGACTCACGCAGCGGGACGGCGCTCGCTTGCCTGGATGCGGTCGCCGGTGACGGTGGCACTCTATACGCGATTGGTCGAGCATGAGTCGTGAGCGGACCGGCCGGCGGTGGTGCGGTCCGTTCTTCTGGTATGAGGAGAGCGGAGCGCACGGATGCGGTCGAAGGCTGGGTTGGACGGCGCCCCGGATGTCGCCGCGGACGGTGTTGCGCCATCGGCACTCCCCTCCGGCGTGCTCGCCGGGTTGCGGGGGATCCGGTTCCCGCTCGACCTGATCGGCGTCCTGGTGCTGCTGGTCGTCACCGCACTAGTTGTCTGGCCGCCATTGACGCAGGATTGGCCACTGGGGCGCACGGACGCGCTGATCTACTTCATCCCACTTTGGGGATACCTCGGCGAGCAGCTGCGGGCCGGAAATATCCCGGCCTGGAATCCGGCCCAGTTCGGCGGGATGCCCTTTGCCGGCGACCCCGAATCCGGCTGGATGTACCTGCCGACGATGGTGGTTTCCACTCTCCTGCCGGCAGTAGCCGCCTTCAAGACGCTCGTCCTGGTCCACCTCAGTCTCGCCGCGCTCGGTACCTACGTGCTGGGTCGCGTCCTGGGGTTGGGGATGCTGGCGGCGGTGGTGGCGGGGGCGGCCTACGAGTTCAGCGCGCTGCTGGAG
>JACDBO010000230.1 GCA_013694885.1 Chloroflexia bacterium
CTCGCCCCGCGGCGCATCCTGTTGGTCCTCGACAACCTCGAGCAGGTGATCGAGGCGATGCCCGAGGTGGCCGCCCTGCTGACGGCCTGTCCGGCGCTGAAGATACTCGCCACCAGCCGCGAGGTGCTTCGCCTCGCCGCCGAGTATGTCTTCCCGGTGGAACCTTTGACCCTGCCCAATCCAGCGCACGCGCAGCCACCGGCCGAGCTTGCCGCGACTGAGGCAGTCGCCCTCTTCGTGCAGCGCGCCCAGGCGGCCAACCCAAGCTTCTCGCTGACCGGGGCCAACGGCCCAACTGTTGCCGCGATCGTTCACCGGCTCGACGGACTTCCGCTCGCCGTCGAACTGGCCGCGGCGAGAACGCGGCAGCTGCCGCCAGCGGCGCTGCTGGGACAGCTCGGCGCCCGGCTGCGCATTTTGGCGGGCGGTCCGCGCGATGCACCGGCCCGGCAACGCACCCTACGCGATGCAATCGCCTGGTCCTACGACCTGCTCTCCCCGGAAGAGCAGGCCATCTTCCGCCGGCTGACCGTCTTCGCCGGCGGCTTCGACCTGGAGGCGGTTGAGGTCGTCTGCCGTCCCAGGGAGGAGGCGGGGGGCGACTTCCTGGCGGGCGTTGCCTCGCTGGTGGACAAGAGCCTGGTCCGACCCGAGGAGGGGGCGAACGGCGAACCGCGCTATCGGATGCTGGAGACGATCCGCGAGTACGCGCTGGAGCGGCTTGCCGCGCATGGTGAGACCGAGGCGACTGGCCGGCGGCACGCCGAGTTCTTCTGCGCCCTCGCCGAGCGGACCGAGAGGCCCCTGTCCGTCGGCAATCAGGATCTGGTCGCCCGGTGGATGGCCCGTTTGAACGTCGACCACGGCAACCTGAGGGCGGCACTGGCATGGGCAATTGACCGCAGGGCAACCGAGACGGCGCTCCGGTTGGTCGGGGCGTTGGTGTCGTTCTGGTTCTACCGCGGCGAGTTCCCCGAAGGACGAGCATGGGCGGAGCGCGCGATCGCCATGGACGGCAACGTACCGCCACCCATCAGGGTCAACGCGATGGCGACCGCATGCCAGCACGCGCGCCTCCAGGGCGACTTCGCGCGCGCCTTAGCACTCGGTGAGGAGGGATTGGCACTCGCGCGGTCTTGTGACGACCAGTTTGGCGTCGGCAATATGCTGCTCCACCTCGGCGATGTGGCGGAGAACCAGCGGCACTACGGCCGTGCCCGAGCGTACTTCACTGAGGCGCTTGCGGTGTTCCAGGCGCTGGACGAACCCGCGTGGGCGGCGAGTGCGCTTGAAGGTCTCGCGAAGTGCGCCATGGGACGAGGCGACTACGTTGAGGCCGAGACCTGTGCCCAGCAGAGACTCGCTCTTCAGCGAGTGCTGGAGAATCCTTGGGATCTTGCCGAAGCCCTCATGATCGTGGGCGAGCTCGCCCGCCTCCGGGGCGATGCGGACCGCGCGGCGAGGTCCTTCCAGGAGAGCCTGGCGATCCACTGGCGAGAAGGGCACCGATACAGCATCATGTGGCGGCTCGAACACATCGCGGTCCTTACCGGACAGGCGCCGGAGCGGTCGGGTCGCTTGCTGGGCGCGGCGGAGGTCTTACGCGACGAATTCGGCATGCCGCTGGAGCCGGCTTGGGAGGAAGAGGCGCACGATCCCGCGGTGGAACGTGTCCACACCGAGCTCGGCGAGGTCGCCTTCGCGGCCGCCTGGGCCGCCGGCCGGACGCTGCCGCTGGACGCGGTCGTCGCTGAGGCGCTGGCCGAGCCACCGGCTCCCATCGCTGCTGTCTCCACCAGGGCCGCTCACGGCCTGACATTGCGCGAGATGGAGGTGCTACGCCTCCTGGCCGAGGGTCGCTCCGACCGGGAGATAGGCGCCGCGCTTTTCGTCAGCCACCGCACGGTGATGCGCCACGGCCTCGCCTGACCAGAGCACCCCGTTCCTGTCTTGTGTCGTGGGTGATCCCACCCATCACTGCTGCCCCGTGCATGACCACGCGATTGGGTGATCGCGCTGATGTGCCGCTCGCCCGGCGGGCACATGATGCATCCATGCCCACCGGCCGGGGCGGTGACGAAGCAGAGCGAACGACCAACGAAGGAGCGACACAATGGACGCGGTGCAACGGATCAAGGACCTCGGGCCCATGCTGCTGCTGACGGCGGCACTAACGGTGGGGCTGGCCCAGGCGCACGCCGATGCGGCCCCGGAAGACACATCAGCCAACACGGCGAAGACGGCCGCGTGCGCCCTCGATGCGGTCGCAGACGACGACCTGAGCGACGAGTGGCTCGACCC
>JACDBO010000232.1 GCA_013694885.1 Chloroflexia bacterium
GGCGCGACGGTCACGGTCAGGCCGAGTCCGAGCACCACGGCGGCCGGGAAGACCGTCAGCCAGTAGGAACCACCGACCCCCGGCAGCGCGAACAGTGCGAAACCGACCGCGGCGATGAGCGGCCCAACGATCAACGGCCGCCGCGCTCCATACCGATGGACCAACCCCCCGGCCCAGCGGGAGAGACCGAACAGCAGGAGGATCATCGGCAGCAGCGCAGCACCGGCCGCCGTCGCCGAGTAGCCCTGGACCTGGAGCAGGTTGAACGGCACGAAATAGAGCGCCCCACTGAGAGCGGCGTAGAGGAAGAGGGTCAAGAGGTTCGCGCCGTTGAAGGTCCGCGACCGAAACAGCGCCAGTGGCACCATCGGCGCCCGGCCTCGCGCCTCGACGAGGACGAAGCCGGCGAGCGCGCCGACACCGAGCGCCAGGGGGAGCACGACCATCGGGGCCGTCCAGCCCCGCGCCGCCGCTTCGGTCAGTCCATAGACGAGCGCACCGAGACCGACCGTGGCCAGCACGGCGCCGCCCCAGTCGAGCCGCTTGCTCGCCGCCGCGTCGCGACTCTCCGGGACGTGTCGGAGTGTAACCACGATCACCACGACGGCGATCGGCACATTCATGAAGAAGACCCAACGCCAGGAGAACGTTTCGATCAACCAACCACCGATGACCGGACCGATCGCCGACGTGATCGCGGTGAACCCGGACCAGGTCCCGATCGCTCGTCCGCGCTCCTCACCGGAAAATGAAGCGCTGATGATCGCCAGACTCCCCGGCACCAGCATCGCGCCACCGATCCCCTGAATGACCCGCGCAATGATGAGCTGGCCGAGGTCCGGCGCGAAGCCGCACCAGATCGAGGCAACGGTGAAGAGCCCCACCCCGGCGGCGAAGATGCGCCGCCGTCCGTAGCGGTCGCCGAGCGAGCCACCGACGAGGATCAGCGCGGCGAGGACGAGCGCGTAGGCCTGGACGACCCACTGGACATCGGCCGCCGTGGTGTCCAGGTCGCGCTGGAGCACGGGCAGGGCAACATTGACGACCGTCGCCTCGATGAAGGCCATGCTCGAGCCGAGGATCGTCGCGGCGAGCACCCAGCGGCCGACGCCAGACGTGCATGTGTTTTCGTAGCTGGAGGAGCCGCCCCTGATGACCCCTTCCTCGCACGGCCCTTTGGCGACGATGGCCACGGGCTGTCCCTCCGCGCTACACCATTGCCTCGATCATCACCGTCAGCGACTTGCGATTCCAGCCCTGCTCCACGCGCCGGCCGTTGAGGAAAAAGGTGGGCGTGCCTTCGACACCGCTCTGCTCTCCGGTGGCGAGGTCGGCCAGCACGCGCTCGCGGTGTGTTCGCTCCGCGAGTTCTTCGCTCACCCGCTCGATGTCGAGATCGAGGTCGGCGGCGTACCTCAGGAGATCGGGCACGGAGAGCGACGGTTGATGCTCGAACAGGTAGTCGTGCATCTCCCAGAACCGGCCCTGAGCGGCCGCCGACTCCGACGCCTCCGCGGCACGCTGCGCGTACGGATGAACGTCCGGCAGAGGATAGTGGCGAAAAACGTGGCGGAAACGATCGCCAAATCGCCGTTCAAGCGCGCGGACCACTTGGTAGGTCTCCCCGCAGAACGGGCACTCGAAGTCGCCGTACTCCACCAGGGTCACTGGCGCGTCCGCGCCACCACGAACATGGTCTTGCGCGTTCAGGGGCTGGGTGAGCTCGTTCGTCACATTCGACTGCGCCATCGTTGTCTCACTCCTCCTCGACCGGAAACGTCTCAGCCGAGATGCACTGGCGTCGGCGTGCGTTTCCGGTCAACAGGCGGTTTCTTCCGGCTGCGCTTGGGTGCCTGAGCGGCGACATCGCGGGCGGGCGCGTCCGGCTCGCGGGCGCCATCCGCCAACCCCAGGTCGCGCACGAAGGCGACATCGAGCACCTCATCGAGCGTGTCGACCTCGACGAGTTCCAGCCCCTGGCGGACCACCTCCGGCAGTTCTGCGACGTCCTTGGCGTTGCGCCGCGGCAGGATGAAGGTCGTGATCCCACCACGGTGGGCGGCGAGGGCCTTCTCGCGCAATCCGCCGATGGGCAGCACCTTGCCGCGCAAGGTGATCTCGCCGGTCATCGCCACGTCCTTGCGGACCTTGACGCCGCTGAGTGCGGAGATCAGCGCGGTGGCCATCGTGATCCCCGCCGAGGGGCCATCTTTCGGGATCGCCCCGGCCGGGACGTGGACGTGGATGTTGCGCTTGTCGAAGTAACCGGGCTCCAGGCCGAGCTTGCCGGCGCGCGCCCGCGCGAACGAGAGGGCGGCGCGGGCCGACTCCTGCATCACATCGCCGAGCTGGCCAGTCAGGGTCAGGTCGCCCTTGCCCTCCATCACCATCACCTCGATCGAGAGCAGGTCGCCGCCGACGCTCGTCACGGCGGCGCCGGTCGCGACACCGACCTCGTCCCGCTCCTCAGCGAGTCCGAATTCGTAGCGCGGCACTCCGAGGAAGGTACCCACGTCGGTCGCGTCGATCGTGATCTGCTCCGGCGGGTCGTCGCCGGCGAAGCGGCGGGCGACCTTGCGGCACAGCGAGCCGATCTCCCGCTCCAGGTTGCGGACACCGGACTCCTCGGTGTACTCACGGATCAGCCGCTTGACCGCCTCGTCGGTCACGACGAGCTGCCCGGTCGCAAGTCCGTGCGATTCGAGCGTTTTGGGCAGCAGGAAGTTGCGGGCGATGGCGAGTTTCTCGACCTCGGTGTAGCCCGAGACCTCGATGACCTCCATCCGGTCGCGCAGCGCCGCCGGGACCGGTTCGAGCATGTTGGCGGTGGTGATGAAGATCACCTTCGAGAGATCGAACGGCACTTCGAGGTAGTGGTCGGAGAAGGTCGCGTTCTGCTCCGGGTCGAGCACCTCCAGGAGCGCCGACGACGGGTCGCCGCGGAAGGCGTCGGAACCGACCTTGTCGACCTCGTCGAGCACGATCACGGGGTTGCGGCTCTTGGCGTCGCGCAGCGCCTTGATGACACGACCGGGCATCGCGCCGACATAGGTGCGGCGGTGACCGCGGATCTCGGCCTCGTCACGCACACCGCCGAGCGACATGCGGACGTAGTTGCGACCGATGGCGCGGGCAATCGAGCGGCCGAGACTGGTTTTGCCGACACCCGGCGGGCCGACGAAGCAGAGGATCGGCGCGCGCAGCTTGTCGCCGGCCAGCTTGCGGACCGCGATGTACTCGATGATCCGCTCCTTGACCTTGTCGAGTCCATAGTGGTCCTCTTCGAGGATGCGCGCCGACTCGCTCAGTTCGAGCCGGTCCTCGGTCTCGACCGACCAGGGCAGCTCGGTCAGCCATTCGAGGTAGGTGCGAATGACGCCGATCTCCGGCGAGAACGGGTGCTGCTGCTCCAGGCGCTCGACTTGCACCAGCGCCTTGGTCTTGACCTCCTCGGGCATCCCCGCCGCCTCGATCTTCTCGCGGATCTCCTTGGCGACCATCTCCTCGGCGGAGCCCTCGCCCAGTTCCTTCTGGATCGCCCGCAGCTGCTCGCGCAGGTAGTACTCGCGCTGCTGCTTGTCCATCCCCGCCTGCGCCTCGCTCTGGATCTCGCGGCGCAGGGTGAGGATGTTCAACCGCTTCTGGATGATGATGCTCAAGCGCTTGAGGCGCGCGACCGGGTCGAGGATCTCCACCAGTTCCTGCCGCTGGTCGGGCGAGAACTCGGGCGAGAAGGCGATCAGGTCGGCAAGCCAGCCCGGCTCGTCGACGCTGCGCACCATCGTGAGCACCTCTTCCGGCACATTCGGCAGCATCGCGATGTAGTGCTCGATCTGTTCGAGCACCGTCTCCATCGCCGCCTCGGCCGCCGCCGAGTCGTTCACCTCGTCGTCCTGGCGGCGGACTCGCGCCGCGACGTAGGGCTGGTCCTGGATGATTTCCTCGACCACGCCGCGGGAGACGCCTTGCAGGATCACATGGTCTTCGCCGCCCGGCCGCGAGATGTACTGCCCGACCTCGGCGATGACACCGACGGTACAGAGCTCGTACTCGCCATCGACTTCGGCGAACTCGATGTCCCCCATTTCGTCGCCGTCGCTCGGCGTCGCCTCGCGTGCGGGCTCATCCGTCGCCGCCGCGCCGTCGGACTGATCCCCTTGCGAGGCGATCATGTCGGAGACAATGTCGATCAGGTCGCGGTCGGCCTCCTCGGCGGGCCGTTCACGGGGGACAATCCGCTCGGTCAGCACCAGCAGCAAGCGCGGAGTCATCCGCATTGCGCGGTCGATGACCATCGCCGACTCCTCGTCCTCGATCGGGAAGGGAATCGACATGTGCGGCAAGAGCAAGGTCTCGTCGGCGATGAGGACCGGCAACGCCAGCCGGCGCGGCCGGGCAGTGCGTGGTCCGCGCGGACGGCGAGTGCGGGCCGGGCGTTCCGGCGGTTCGGCAGTCGTCACCGGCTGGGCGCCGTCACTCCCTCCGGCTGCCTCGTCGGATTGCCGGGCGGCTTTGCGCTTGGCACTCGTGCGCGATTTCGGTGGTCGCTTTTCTTCGGCGACCGGATTCTCGGGTTCGTCTGCCAGCGGCTCGCGGCGGTCGTCTCGGTCGTTCGGGTTCTTTCGGGAAGGCATGAAGCGTCGTGCTCTACTTTCGGCCGGCCGCGACGCGCGCTCGCCGGCGCGTCGAATGACCGGATAACGGCGACCCGCAACCGCGGCGTGCGGTGGAGGGATCGTCCGATGTCGTGGCCGACGTGCTGTGCATGATCCGGGGATCGACACCACCACGGCGGTGCTGTCTAGTCTAGTCTATCGCCTAGCACCGGGGCGCTCCCAGACGACCGGGCTCGGTCCGGGTGGGGAACGGCTCTGGTAGACTCCGCATCGACCGCGGCCTGCGCCTTTGACGCACCACTCACCAAGGCAACCACCGGCATGACCGAGCAGCGGGCCACGCCAAAGCCCTCACCACCAGACGACGAGCCGGACGTTCCTGGACGGGGCGTGGCCGCCCCGTCGCCGCTCCTGGAGTTGCCGCCTTCGCCCGCACCGGGGGCGATCACCGCCGACTTGGCCGCCGACACCGACGACCCGGCGATCCTCAAACAGCGCCTGAGCCGCGCCCGCGAGCGGCTCGGGTTCTATGAATCGTTCGACCGCATCATCCAGGAGAACATCCGCCGCTCCGGCGAGTTGATGCTCGAAGCGATCGCGCTTCGCGAGCAGGCGCAAGCCTCGGTGGTCGATGCCGACGAGCGGATGGAGCGCGAACAGCGGCTCTCCGCTCGTGAGGCACATGTCTCCACGCTCCTCGCCGACCTTCAGGAGCGAATCGGGCAGGCCCGGTCGGTCCTGGACGGGTTGGACGAGCAGATCCGCTCGGCGCTGCCTGACCTGATCGGGGAGACCGTTCCCGGCGCCGCCCCGCCGGCCGCTCCCGAACCCGACCTATCCACCACCGAGGCTGCCGTGGCCGCTGTGGAGGAGCCACGGGTGGTCGAGGTGCTGGTGCATGGCGTGCCGCGCGCGGCGGTGGCTCTCTCCCTGCAGCGGCACCTGGGCACGCTGGCCCACGTCGTCACGGTCGAGGCGCGGGAGTTCGCGGAGGGCATCCTGCGCCTCCAGGTGACGACGGTGCGCCAACTCGGCGCCGCCGACCTCGCCGGCTGGGGCGAGGGGGAGACCGCCACGGTGCTGCGCGCCGACCCCTCCGTGCTCGAAGTCACGCTCCCCGGCGCCGATGGGCAGTGACGCCTCCCGCTGGGCGGCGGCGCGCACCCTGGTCCGACTCCGGAAGGAACACGCGAAAGGAAGGCAACCGATGACCCGACCCGACGACCTCGAACTGACTGGCATCCACCACG
>JACDBO010000257.1 GCA_013694885.1 Chloroflexia bacterium
GTCCTCTGTCGTGCGCTATACTGCCTCACTCGCAGCCCGCTTGGGATTCGATCGCGAACTAAAAGGAGCGGTCAATGGCGACCGAAACGACCAGCGCTCCGGACAAAGCCGTCCAGGGAGCATTCGAGGCGGGTTCCACCACTCCCACGAACGGAGTCAGCCCGGTTCACCTGCCGCTTCATCAAGGTGGCGGCACCGTCCAGACCCTCTCGGCCACGGTGGAACCGCCATCGACGGGCGATGCCGGGCTCTCCCACGACTCCCTGCGCGAACTCTACTCCTACGTCGCCCTTGCCCGCGCTCTCGACGAGCGGATGTGGCAGCTCAACCGCGCCGGTCGCGCCCCCTTCGTCGTCTCCGGCCAAGGCCACGAGGCCGCCCAGGTCGGCGCCGCCTTCGCCCTCGACCGCGACAAGGACGTCGTCCTCCCCTACTACCGCGATCTCGCCCTCAGCCTCGTCTTCGGCCTCACCGCCGAGGACGTGATGATGGCCGCCCTCGCCCGCGCCCCCGATCCAACATCGGGCGCCCGCCAGATGCCGGCCCACTACGGCTCGGCCGCGCGGCGCATCATCACCGGCTCGAGCCCGGTCGCCACCCAGATCCCCCACGCCACAGGCATTGCCTATGCCGCCAAGTTGCGCGGCACCGGCCAGGTGGCCCTCACCTGCTTCGGCGAGGGCGGCGCCTCCAAGGGCGATTTCCACGAAGCCTGCAACTTCGCCGGTGTCCACAAGCTGCCCGTCATCTTCTTCTGCGAGAACAACCACTACGCGATCTCCGTCCCCCGCGCCCTCCAGATGGCGATCGAGCATGTCGCCGACCGCGCCGAGGGCTATGGCTTCCCCGGCGTCATCGTCGACGGCACCGATCTGCTCGCCGTCCACGGGGCCGTCAAGGCCGCCGCCGAGCGCGCCCGTCGCGGCGAGGGCCCGACCCTGGTCGAGGCCAAGGTCTACCGCTTCCACCCCCACACCTCCGACGACGACGACCGCGCCTACCGCAGCCCGGACGAGGTCAAGGCCTGGAAGGCGCACGACGGGCTCGCCCGGTTCGAGACCCGCCTGCGCGACATCGGTGCCCTCGACGACGAGCGCCTCGCCGCACTGAAGACACGCATCAACGCCGAGGTCGACGCGGCCACCGACGCCGCCGAGCAAGCCCCCTTCCCCGACCCCGCCACCTTCGACCGCCACGTCTACGCCGAACCGTAGGGAATAGGGGATAGGGGTTGGAGGACAGAGGGGAGAGGACAGGGAGACCCGCAACTGACTAATACGAACTTCGCTTGAATGGTAGTGGGCTATCCACCACCGTCATTCTGAGGCCGCAGCCGAAGAATCCCCGCGCGAAGCGCTCGACGGCAAAGCCGTCGCATTGTCAAGGCGGGATTATTCCACCACTGTGCAGCCGGATTCCGTATGAGTCCTGAGTCCTAAATGAAAGGGTACAAGATGGTCCAGGCTCCGCAGCGGTCGACATTGACACGGCCACGAGCCGACCCCAAACCCGACGATGCGCCCCAAACGTCGTTCATCGACGCCATCCACGACACGCTGCGCGACGAGATGCGCGCCGACGAGCGCGTCCTCATCCTCGGCGAGGATGTGGGACGTCGCGGCGGCGTCTTCCGCGTCACCGCCGGGTTCCTCGACGAGTTCGGCGACGAGCGGGTTCTCGACACCCCGCTCGCCGAGTCCGGTATCATCGGCAGTGCCATCGGGATGGCCCTCAACGGTCTGCGGCCGGTCGCCGAGATCCAGTTTCTCGACTTCATCCACCCCGCGATGGACCAGATCATGAACGAGGCGGCGCGCATCCGCTACCGCTCCAACAACGACTTCCAGTGCCCGATCGTGATCCGCGCGCCCTTCGGTGGCGGCATCCACGGCGCCCTCTACCACTCCCAGAGCATCGAGGCCGTCTTCGTCCACACACCGGGACTCAAGGTCGTCGTCCCCGCGACCCCGGCCGACGCCAAGGGGCTGCTCCGCACCGCCATCCGCGACGACGACCCCGTGCTCTACCTCGAACACAAGAAGATGTACCGCCTCATCAAAGGGCCGGTGCCCGTCGGCGACTACGACGTGCCGCTCGGCCAGGCCCGCATCGTCCAGGAGGGGACCGACGCCACCATCGTCACCTACGGCATGATGGTCCACGAGGCCCAGAAAGCCGCCGCCGAGGTGGCCCAGGAGACCGGCGCCAGCATCGAGCTGATCGACCTTCGCTCGCTCAAGCCGCTCGACGAGGCCACGGTCGTCGACTCCGCCAAGAAGACCGGCAAGGTCCTTGTCGTCACCGAGGCCAACGGCCCCTGCTCCGTCGCCAGCGAGGTCGCCGCCCTCATCGGTGAGCAAGCCTTCGCCTGGCTCGACGCGCCGGTCACGCGCGTCGCCGCGCCCGATGTCCCGGCCATGCCCTTCAGCCCGCCACTGGAGCACGCCTTCCTGGTCGACGCCGCCAAAATCGCCGCTGCCCTGCGCCGCCTCATCAGCTTTTGAGAGGACAGAGGACAGAGGACAGAGGACAGGAATCGACTCACTATCCTTTGTCCTCTGTCCTCTATGCCCCTAACGGGCGGAGGACACGATGTCTGCCAACCCCACCAAGACCCAGACGACGATCACGATGCCCCAGCTCGGCGAGAGCGTCGTCGAGGGCACGATCGGGACCTGGCTCAAACAGATCGGCGACCCGATCTCGAAATACGACTCGCTGGTCGAGGTCGAGACCGACAAAGCCAGCGCCGAACTTCCCGCCCCGGTGGCCGGCGTCCTCGTCGAGATCCTCGTCGAGCCGGGCACGACCGTCGCGGTCGGCACCGACCTCTGCCGGATCGAGGAGCCAGCCGCGGCCGCCGCCGCCCCGGCGCTCGAGCCGACCGGGGACGCCGAGACAGTGGCCGTGACTAATAACGGATCGGTCCGTCCACCCGCGCCCGTGCCTCCCTCCTCGACCAGCCCGGTGCGGCGGAAAGGCGAGATCGCCGACGAGATGACGCTGCTGCGCGTACGCTCCTCACCGGTGGTCCGCCGCACCGCCGAGGAGCACGGCATCGACATCGCCCAGGTCGCCGGCACCGGCGCCGGCGGTCGCGTCACCAAACGGGACCTCTCCGCCCACCTGGCCACAACATCGGCCCCAGCCGCCGAGCAACCGGAGCAGCCCACCGCGGCGCCAACCCCCAGCGTCGCACCGGTCCCGCGGCCAGCCGCCGCGTCCCAACCCGGTTCCCGAACTCTCGTCCAGCTCTATCCCGGCGACGAGGTGGTCGCCGTGACCCCGATGCGGCGGCGCATCGCCGAGCACATGGTCCAATCCACGCAAACGGCGCCGCACGCCACCGTCGTCATGGAAGTCGACATGACCAACGCAGTTGCCTGGCGAGCCGCCCGCAAGGAGGAGTTCCGGCGGCGCGAAGGTGTCGACCTCACCTCCCTGCCGATCGTGCTCAAGGCGGCGGCCCTGGCCCTGGCCGACCATCCCCGCCTCAATGCCGTCTGGGACGAGGACCGCATCATCCACCGCAAGGCGATCAACCTCGGCGTCGCCGTCGCCCTCGACGACGGGCTGGTCGTCCCCGTCATCAGGAACGCCGACCGCCTCAGCCTGGCCGGTCTCGTCCACGCCCTCGCCGAGCTGGCTGCCAAAGCCCGCGCCGGTGCCCTCGCGCCGGACGACCTGGACCGGGGCACCTTCACCGTCAACAACCCCGGCACCTTCGGCTCGCTCGTCTCCACCCCGATCCTCGTCCAGCCGCAGACCGCGATCCTCTCCACCGAAGCAATCATCAAGCGCCCCGTCGTCATCGACGACATGATCGGCATCCGCTCGATGATGAACCTCTCCCTCACCATCGACCACCGCGCCCTCGACGGTCTCACCGCCACCCGCTTCCTGCAAGCCGTCAAACGCTGGCTTGAAAACGTCAACGACGACCTGACGCTGTACTAATG
>JACDBO010000269.1 GCA_013694885.1 Chloroflexia bacterium
CCCCTGCGGGGGCGAGGGGTGAAGCTCCCTCTCGCCCCCGCAGGGGAGAGGGGGCTGGGGGGTGAGGGCAGGTAATGAGGCTCCTCGCGCGGTTCCGGGAGATCGTGCTCCTCCTGGTCGCCGTCCACGCCGTCGGCACGGCCGGCTACGTCATCATCGAGGGCTGGTCCGTCTTCGACGCCTTCTACATGACGGTCATCGCCCTCGGCACCGTCGGGTACGGGGAGACACGACCGCTGACCACTGCCGGCCGGGTCTTCACGATCGGGCTCATCTTTGTCGGCATCGGTACCTTCGCCTACGCGCTCAGCGCCATCACGGCGTTCTGGGTCGAAGCCCACGTCTTCGATCTCTGGGGGAAACGACGCATGGACCGACGCATCGCCGCCCTGCACGACCACGTCATCGTCTGCGGTGGCGGCGACACCGCCCTCCACATCGCGCGCGAACTCGAACAGACGCGCACGCCGTTCGTCGTCGTCGAGCTGGATGCCACGCGGGCCGAGCGCGTGCGGACGATCGCCGACGACGCGCTGTTCATCATCGGCGACGCCAGCGAGGCGGAGGTCCTCGTCCAGGCGCGGATCGGGGTGGCGCGCGGTCTCGTCGCCGCGCTGCCGGACGACAAAGACAATCTCTACACGGTGCTCGAAGCGCGCGAGCTGAACCCGTCGATGCGGATCGTGACCCGCCTCGTCAACGATGAGGCTCGCCAAAAACTCGTCAAGGCCGGCGCCGACGCCATCGTCCCGATGCGGCGCATCGGCGCCCTGCGGATCGCCTCGGAGATGCTGCGCCCCCACGTCGTCAGCGTGCTGGACGTGATGCTGCGCGAACCCGGCGCGATCCGGGTCCAGGAGATCCCGGTCGGCGCCCACGCCGCGGGGCAGACGCTCGCCGGCTTGCGGTTGCACGAGCGCGCGGGGATCACCATCTTCGCGATGCGGGAGGCCGGCGACCTCCGCCACCACTTCAACCCAGCGGCGGACCGCGAGCTCCACGAGGGCGACGTCCTCATCGGCTGCGCCGACCCCGACCAGCTCGCCACCGCCCGCCGCATCGCGGCCGGGGCGTGAAGGGCCGAGGTTCGAGGTTCGAGGTTCGAGGGCCGAGTGAACCAGTCGCCTGCGGCGCCACAATGGCGTACCCATTGCTACCCTCAACGGCCCTTCGCTCACTACACCGTCATTCTGAGTGGTCTGTCACAGGAGAAGTGTCTGATGGAACGAGGGGGTAGACGTGGGGCATGGCCCGCCGGGCATCGTCGACGGTAAAACGCCAGGAGATGCCGACGGTGGCGGCGGTGCGCGCGGCCACCCAGGTCGCGACCTCGGTCGCCAGGGTCGCCCGGTCGGGGATGCGGCGGGCCAACCACTGGCGACTCAGCACACTCAGTTCGAGCTCGGCCAGGTTGAGCCACGAGCCATGGAGCGGGGGGTAGTGCCACTCCAGTGTGCGGGCGATCCGCCACGCCTCGGCGGGCGGGAAGGCGTGGTACAGCGACCCCGGCCGGTGGGTGTTGAGATTGTCGAGGACCAGCCGGAGCCGGTCGGCCGCGGGGAAGATGTCCTCGACGAGGTGCCGCAGGGCGTGGGCAAAGTCGAACCGGGTGCGGCGCTCCGTGACGAGGATCGCCCGGTGACCGAGATGCGGGGCGATCGCCAGGAAGAGGTTGGCGCTGCCGTGGCGGGCGTACTCGGGGTCTTCGCGTCGCGGGTGACCGGGACGCAGCGGCAGTGGATCGCGCACGGCGACCTGCAGTTCCTTGCCAGCCTCATCGAAGCAGACCAGCGGGCGGCGCGGGTCCGGGGGCGGCGCATACAGGTCGAGCAGGGCCTCCATGGCGGCGACGAAGGCGGCGTCGCGCGCCGGGGGAATGACGAAGCGCGCGATCAGCCACGGCTTGCACTCGTTTTTTTGCGCGTGCGGCGCACGGTCTCATACGAGCGGGCATCGACGATGTGCAGTTCGACGGCACGTCCGGCCAGCAACCGCAAGCTCCACCGGGCTTGGCCGATCGGCGGAGGACTGCACGCGAGCGCCACCAACCGCGCTTCCTCAGCACTGGCCAGCTTGGGGG
>JACDBO010000355.1 GCA_013694885.1 Chloroflexia bacterium
GCCGCGCCGTTCGTCATCGATCTGACCGGCACAGAAGCCCGGCAGGGCGCGGACATGGGACCGGCGCACGAGTTCCTGACCCAGATGAAGGACTTCGCCAACGTCCGCAACGGGAGCGCGATCCTGCTGGGCGAGGTCGATGTCGGACTCAGCACACTCGCCGACTACTTCGGCGGCGGCAACGAGCTGCAGGCGATCTTCAACTTCCCGCTCAACCGTTACCTCTTTCTCGGGCTGGCGCAGGAGAGCGCCGACCCGATCAAACTGGGGTTCAAAGAGCTGCCGACCATCCCGGAGCGCGGTCAGTGGGTCAATTTCCTGCGCCACCACGACGAACTGAACCTGTCACGGCTGACCAACGTCCAGCGCGAGACGGTCTTCGCCGCTTTCGGGCCGGAGTCGACGATGCAGGTCTACGGGCGTGGGTTGCGGCGGCGGCTCTCGCCGATGCTCGGCGGCGATCAGGCCCGCTTGCGGATGGCGTACAGCCTGCTCTTCAGCTTGCCCGGAGCACCGATGCTCTTCTACGGCGAGGAGATCGGGATGGGCGAGAACCTCGACGTACCCGGCCGGCTCAGCGTGCGGACCCCGATGCAGTGGACGCCCTACGCCAACGGCGGTTTCTCGACCGCGGAGCCCGACCGCTTTGTCCGGCCGATGGTGGCCGGCGGCGATCACGGCTTCGAGCGCGTCAACGTCGCCACCCAACGCGCCGACTCTGATTCGCTGCTCAACTGGCTGGCGACGCTGATGCGGACGCGGCGCGAGTGCGGCGAACTCGGCGCCGGGAGCTGGCGCGCGATCGAGACGGGTGCGGACGCGGTGCTCGGCCTGCGCTACGACCACGACGGCAGCGCGATCGTCGTCGTCAATAACCTGTCGTCCCGGCGGGCCACCATCACCCTCGACATGACCGAGGACGAGGCGCGGACGGCGACCGACCTGCTGACCGACCGTCGCTACGAGCCGATCGACCCGGACAAACGCGAGATGCGCATCGACCCCTTCGGCTATCGCTGGCTGCGGGTACGGGGGATTTATTGACGAAGGGCCGATGATTCGTTGGAGGCAACGGTCCCGTGCGGTCATCTTTGATGGAGGGGCGAGCGGTGTCCCCCGCTACAATGCAGTGTGGACGAGGCATGAGGTCGTCGTCAGGCGCTCAAGGATGACGGGTGTTGCCGGGATACCGATGACGTCCAGGGCGAGGAGGATGGCGCCGGCGGCTGGCGCCAGTGTGGGGCGGATGGGGCGCGCCTGCGGGCAGTCCCGCCGCACGCGGCGCGCGACGTGCTCGGGGAGCAGTGGCGACGGGTGGCGGAAGACGCCGCCGGTGAGCACGAGGTCGAAGGGTTCTGTGCCGATCTCGACCTGGCGGGCGGCGGCCAGCGCGTAGTCGCCCATCCGTTCCCCCTCGGTCTGGACGATGCGCCGGGCGACATCGTCTCCGGCAGCGGCCATATCCAGCAGCAGGCGGGCGATGGTGGTGGCCGCCGCCGGGCGTGGTCGGCGGCGCGCGGTGAGGGCGTGGAGCAACGCCTCGACCGTCGGTAGCGCGAACGCGGCGAGGAGTGCGCCGGTCAACGTCGTCGGTGGGTCGATCCCCAACTCGGCCCGCATGACCGCGCGCACGGTCTCCAGACTGAGCCTGGCGCTGCCGCCGGCTTCCTGCCAGAAACTGGCGTGCCAGATGTGCCCGTCCGGTCCGCGGGCGCCGGTGGCGACGCCGGTGCCGCAGACGACGGCGACGGCCGTCCTCGCCGAGCCGAGGCGCAAGGCGCCGATCGCGTCGTTGACGACGGTGATCGTCTGCCCGAAGCCGCCGAGGCCGCCGAAGCCGTGCGCCGTCATCGCCTCGTGCAACAGTGCGAAATCCTCTGGCCAGTCGGCGCCGGCCATGCTGAACGCGCCCGCCTGGAGGACGCTGGTGTCGATGCCGGCCATCGCCAGCGCGTCGTGGACGGCGCGCTCGGTCTCGGCCAGGGCCGCGTCGTCACTGGCAGCGCCGTAGATGTCGCCGCACCCGGCCCGCCCGACTCCGACCACCTCGCCGTCGATCCGGGCGACGAGCGCGATCGTCTTCGTATTCCCGCCGTCGACGCCGAGCACGTAGTCCATTGTGGATTCCTCAGGGTGCCTCCGTTGCACGGTCGTTGGATTATGCCGACATCTTCCGAGAGGTAGGGGTGGACCCGTGTGTCCGCCCGTTCCGGCGTCAGCCCGGTTCGTGGTGCTGACGGCCCTGGCTACACCGGTCCGTGCCGGTCGGCGAGCGGGCGACCACACGGGGTCGCCCCTACCAAGCCACGCAACTTGGCTCTAGTGGATCGCCACTGTAAAGCATAGGGGGTATCTTGCGGGGAGCGATTCGCCGTTTGCCCACAGGAGTCCCGCCATGACCAAGCTGCACGCGGTCACATTGACTGACACTGAGC
>JACDBO010000298.1 GCA_013694885.1 Chloroflexia bacterium
ATCCCGTTTCTGACCTGGCCAGACGGCCAACGATGAGGACGTCGTCAGCCGCAACGAAGGGAACTCAATGAACTATCCAGATGAGTTGAGGTACCACCGGGAAGATACGTGGGCTCGAACGGAGGACCATGGCAAGGTCCGCATTGGCATCACCGATTTCGCGCAGACCAACTGGGCGACATCGTTTTCGTAGATCTGCCTGAACCGGGCGTTGAGGTGAGCTTGGGCAACGCCTTCGGTGAGATTGAGTCGTCCAAGACGGTCGCGGATCTCATCGCGCCCGCCAGTGGCGTGGTCGTGGAGGTCAACACGGAGCTCGAGCGCCAGCCGGAATTGGTCAACGCCGATCCCTACGGCGCCGGATGGATCGCGTTGATTGAGGCGTCACAGCCCATCGGCGCGGAGCTCTCGGACGCAGCGGCCTACCAACGTGACACCGAAGAACGGTAGACGGCCCTTTCGTACCCGGACCACCGAGGCCAACGCGCGCCTGGAGGGTTCTGCTCGGCACCGTCTCTTGGCGGACATGCGGTCGGTAGCTGAAGCCCGGCCACACCGCCAACGACACATCGGGGCATCGCGGGCGAGGCAGCGACCCTCGATATCTCGGGTCCGGAACAGGCTTTGGCCTCGATGGCGGCGGGCAAAGGGCCGCTGGCGCGGCCAACCGGGCGAATTTTGCAATCACGTGGGCTGTCATCTAGGGTTTTACTGCGCTTTGCGACGTTCTGACGAAATAGAGGCGTTCGGATCTCTGAGGGGGAACCCGGCATGACAGGAACGCGTGTCTGGCCATTGTTGCTGGTAGGAGCCATTTTCCTGGCCGCATGTGGTAGTGCCGAAGAGACGAGGCCGGCCACCCAGCCTGGCTCGTCGGAAGCAACGGGGCAGAACGGAGAGGCTGAGGCACCTGAGCAATCCGAGGAGTTCCTCGAAGCTTCGGTCGCCGTCGTGAACAACATGGCGCATCTGCCGGTGTTTGTGGCTCAGGAGTTTGGGTTGTGGACCGACCGCGGCCTCGATGTCGATGTCCAGACACTGGGCAGCGGCGCCGATATTGCAGCCGCACTTGGCGCAGGCGAAGCGGAGTTCGCAGCGGTTAACGCCGGGACTGGCGTCGCGCCGCAGCGCGCTAGCGGACTCATGACCAAGCTCGTCGCCCCCTACAACAACGACGCCACCAACGCGATGTATGTGGACTGGATCGGCATCGTCGGTCGATCCGATGCAGGCGTGACCACGGACCCGAAGAGTTTGGTCGGCAAGCGCATCGCCGTAACGTCGGGCGGCACCCCGTTCGAGTACTGGCGGGAGTGGATTGCGAAGGAAGGCTTCAAGGACGATCAATTCGATGTCGTCACCATGGAGCCACCAGACATGTTGACGTCGATCGTCTCCGGTGATGTCGACGCAGTCGTTCCCTGGTCGCCGTTCCTTACGGCGGCAAGATCCCGACTCGGCGACAACGCTGTGGATGTCTCAACTGGCGAGCCATTGCTTCTCAGTGCAATCGGCTTGGGTGCCGTAGAAGGACAGGTCGAGGAGAAGGAAGAGATCTTTCGACGCATGATTGAGGGGCTTGTAGAGGCCACCTCGCTCATCCGGCAGGACCCGGAAAGCGTTGCGCCCGTCGTCCTCAGCTTCGTTGAGGGCATTGACGAGGCAGAGGCCGTCGAAGCTATGGCCGAAAATGTCTACGATCCCCGGATCTCGGTGTGCACCCGCCACGGCGTCGAGGTGACGTCAAAGACTCTCGTTCGCGAGGGGACAGTTGACGAGACCTTCAAGGCGGACGAGCTGCTGGATTCGCGACTGCTCGATGAGGTACTCGAGGCTAACCCGGACCTGATATCGGATCTCCCGCCCCTTCCCGAGAAGATCGAAGACTGCCGAGGCGTGGGCGAGTGACGCAGGCCAATAGCAACGGATCAACGATTCGGGCTTCAACCGTGGAGTCCGAACCGCCGACCATCGCAATTAAGAGCCTCAACCATGTGTACTTCGACTACCAGAGCAAGAAGACCGTTCATGCCCTCAAGGATGTGGAGCTAGAAATCCAGCCGAGCGAACTGGTTACGGTCGTCGGGCCTTCTGGGTGCGGAAAGACCACGCTTCTCAACATCATCGCCGGTTTCATCAAGCCGACGGAGGGCCAAATCCTTGTGAATGGTCGGCCGGTGAACAAGCCTGGCAAGGACCGCGGTGTTGTATTTCAAGAATTGGCTATCCTGCCGTGGCGAACGGTGTACCGAAATATTGCCCATGGTCTGGAAATCCAAAAGGTAGCCAAGGAGGAGATCGAGCGGCGCGTGCGGCGGCTCACCGAGCTGACCGGACTCGAGGGCTTTGAAAATCATTATCCACATCAGTTGTCGGGGGGTATGAAGCAGCGCGTTGCCGTAGCCCGGACGTGGGCCGCCGATCCAGAAATTATCCTTATGGATGAGCCCTTTGCCGCGGTGGATGCAATGACGCGGCAGACCCTCCAAGAAGAATTGCTGTCGCTCACGGTTCGCACGGGAAAGACCGTCTTCTTCATTACTCATAGCGTTGAAGAGGCAGTTTTCCTTGGGGACCGTGTTATCGCGCTTTCCGCTCGGCCAGGGCGCGTTAAGGCCGACATCACCGTGCCGGTCAGCCGCGCGAACCGCAGTTGGCGGGAGATGAGCAAGAACGACGCACTCCAGGAATGCGTCGAGGATGTGCTCGAACTGGTTCGTGGGGAAGCGACTGCAAGCGACAGGTCAGGGGGGGCGGTTTCCGCCGACCGGACGCATGAAGCCTGACGACGTGGCCAAAGGCCGCAGCGCAGTAGGTTCAGAAGCGGGGACGGCAGCTCTACATGCCGCCGCCGTGCCTGGTGCGGTCACAAGGGTCGCACGCGCCGGCGCCACGCTACGCCCTGCGGCTCCATTCCTCATTGCACTCATTATCTGGTGGGGGGCGTGGGCCCTCTTGCGCCCCCCCGACATCATTCTCGTGCCCCCCAACAAGGTGTTCTCCGCGCTTCTTGACTTGGTCAGACAAGGTCTCTTGGACGCATTCATCAAGGTGAGCCTTGAGCGGTTGGCGCGAGGCGTTCTGGTTGGCATCCTCATTGGCGTACCCGTTGGGTGGCTGCTGGGACTGAACGAGGACGTTTCACGCGCAGCCGAACCCATCCTCCGGTTCTTCAACGCCGTCTCGGGCATCGCCTGGCTGCCCCTAATGATCCTGTGGTTCGGATTTAGCGAGCGGACGATTTCGGCGATCATTGTCTACACCATGGCGTTTCCAGTCATCTTCAACACCATGCTGGGCGTTTCGACTATTCCGAACCGATTGCCGAATGCGTGCCGCACGCTCGGAGCCGGCTCGTTGCGAATCATCAAGGATGTGTACGTCCCGGGTTCGTTCCCAAGTGTGATGACCGGATTTCGCCTCGGCATCGGCTACGGATGGCGTGCGCTGATCGCCGGCGAGTTCGTGGTCGGCGGTGGAGGGCTTGGGTTTCTGATTTTCAACGCCCGAACGCAGGGCAACATCGCTGAGGTGATGGGCGGGATGATCGTCCTCGGCCTGCTCTGGCTCATGATCGATCGGTTGATCCTCAGTTCGGTCGAGCAGAACATCATCGGGCGTTGGGGGCTGATGCGTACATGACCACGCTGGCATCGACGGCACACCTCCCCGTCGGGGAACGGATAAAGCGCATTGTTCTTCCAGCCGTTCCGTTTGTGCTGCTCCTTGCGGTGTGGGGCAGCGCCAAGTTCGTCTTCGACATTCCCCGGGGCATCCTTCCGGACGTCATCTCGGTTTTTCGCGTCCCGTTCACGCTGACGGACCAGTATCTCGCCCATACCATTGCCTCCGTACAGCGACTCCTACTGGGTTTTGCCGTCGCCGCGGTTTCCGGTCTCTTGGTTGGCTTAGGGGCGGGTCTTTCCCGACGTTTCGCCGAGTTCATTGGTCCCCTCTCGACGTTCATGAACGCCATCTCCGGAATCGCATGGATCCCGCTCGCCATCGCCTGGTTTGGCATCGGCACACCCATGGTCGTGTTCATTATCTGGAACTCGGCGTTCTTCCTGGTGCTGGGGAACACTATTCTTGGTGTCCGGCTCGTGCCACGGGTGCTGGAGCAAGGCCTGTTTACGCTCGGCGCGAGCCGGTTCGACGTGATACGGCACGTGATCTTCCCCGGCGCGATGCCACACATTGTGGCGGGGTTGCGTTCGGGGCTTGGCTTCGGTTGGCGGGCAGTGATTGCTGCCGAGTTGGTCGGAGCTACCGTTGGGCTGGGACAATGGATCTTCATCGCTCAGGAGTTCCGTCGGACGGACATCATCATCGCGGGCGCATTCACCATTGGCGCCATAGGACTCCTTACCGATAGGGGCATCCTCGCGCCGCTGGAGCGGCGGACAGTGGAACGCTGGGGAATGGCGGGGCGCGCGACGTGACAAGTGACAACACGACAGGAGGCAACGCCTCTTCTGACCGCATCCGGCTATGGCGGAAACCGATCATCGGGTTCGCGCTGTTGGCACTCATCCTCTTCACCGGACCTGTCGTCGGGTGGATGAGCGCGGGCGGGAAGATAAGCCCGCAGATCGATCGCAGCGCCGCAGAGGTGAACATCGTGATCGATCTGGCGCAACCAGCAAAGTTGTTTCATCGTGAGACACTCTCAGCGCACGGTATTTATGCGGGTCGAGACCGGACTGAGCCCGCTGACCGCAGTCGACTTGTCCTGCGGAACGTCGCGCAAGATTCACTTCGCACCCTTTCCCGCTATTTTTGGATCGAGTCGATTGAGCCCATGCGATGAATTCGCGTTTCGCCCACGGTCTTCCTGGCGGCGACCCTGCGGCCGGCCTCCCTCAGATCGACTTCACCGGCTCTACGCAGCGATCTGGGGAGCACGTCCTCGAGCCTTGCGGCGGGTTGATGTTGCCAGTTGACGCCGCCGCAGTGAAGTAGCAGCCGCAGTCGGTAGTTGTTGAGGTTGCGGAAGCCGTGACCGACGCGCTTGATCTTTTTCATCAGTCCGTTGATCGCTTCGGTGCGTGCGTTGCTGAGCCGGTCGCTGCGGTAGTAGGCGAGCACGGCCTCTTCCCACCGGCGGATGGTGCGGGCGAGGCGGACGGCTTCGGGGATGTCGGCGGCGCGGGCGACGTCGTAGAAGTCGGCCAGCGCGTCGCGGGCGGCCTTCTCGTTGCCGGCGCGGTAGACGGCGCGCAGTTGCTCTTATCCGTTAACCGCCCCTAACGGCCACCGGTGGTCGAGGTTGCGTTGGTCGGCCCGATCGGGGGCGGATACTCGAACGTGGTGGGGATCGGAGCCGCTGATGAGCGTGCGTGTCGTTTGCGAAGACCAAGGTCACCGACTTGCCGACGCGGGCGCGATCGGCGAGGCGGTCAACGCGTTCCTGACGCACCTGGCAGCGCGTCGGTTCTCTGCCTCGACGGTGCGCGCGTACGGCTACGACTTGGCGAACTTCAGCGCTTTCCTCGTCGAGCGCGCGCTGCAGCTGGCCGAGGTGGTGCCCGGCGACCTGTTCGACTATCTGGACTGGCAGGCGCAGTCGCGACGGCCGGTGGGCAAGGTCGTGCAGCTGAACGCGCAGGGGCCGGCGGCGGCGGCGATGAACCGGCGCATCAGTGCTGTGCGCGGCCTGTTCGAGCATCTGGTCGCCATGGGCGACCGTGCGGACAACCCGGTGCCGGCGGCGCGTCGCTCCAGCGGGCTGCGCACACCTGCGCGCGGGCTGCTGGGTCACCTGGGACCGGGACGCCAGCCGGAGGTTGTCCCGCGGTCTGTTGATGTGAGGTGACGGTCCCCCGCCTGGCCGGTGCCGGATGGCATCGTGCTGGGCGTCCTGGACAGACAACCCGAGGAAGGGGACCGTCATGAGCAAGGTCGCCGACGTTCGTGTGCTCGAGGCCGCGCTGGCGGCGGCCGATCCGGATGTGTCGGAGTCGGTGCAGGTTGCGTTGACCGACATCGCCGCGACCGCGCGGGAGGGGTTGTTGGCCCTGTCCGTCTCGGTCGGACTGGCGGTGATGAGCGAGATGATGCAAGCCGAGATCACCGCCAAGGTGGGCCCCAAGCACGCCAAGCTGCCCGACCGCACCGCGGTGCGCCACTCGTCGGCGGACACGTCGGTGGTGCTGGGCGGGCGCAAGGTCGCGGTGCGCCGGCCACGCGCACGCGCGCTGGACGGCCAGGAGGTCGCGCTGGAGTCGTTCGCGGCCTTCGCCGACGAAGACC
>JACDBO010000303.1 GCA_013694885.1 Chloroflexia bacterium
CTGGTGATCGGCCGCGTAGAGCTTGAAAAAGCTCTCTACAGCGGCGTTTTCCTGAAGAAGCGGTCACCCTTTCTGCAAGCCGCTGTAGTTACCTCGGCACATCATGCGTTCCGCTGACCTCGGGCGACCCCTGTGGTCAACGCTGTCGCATGAAACGGAACACGGGCGTCCTCGGTAGACTTGGTGGTGTCGACCCATCGCCGCTACCGAGGAGCCCGCCCTCATGATACCCGCCACCCGCGCCTGCGGTCGTCGTCACCGGCGTGTGCTCGCCCCGAGCATCCGGCGCGCCGCCCGGACGCCCGGCGCTGACCGCTACCGCAAGCACTTCCCGGCCACCGCCCATCTCTGGATCCTGCTGCTGCATGGCCTGAGCGCCGCGCCCAGCCTGCGCCAGTCGTACGCGATGCTGACCGCCGTCCCGGGCCTCTTTGCCGACCTCGGCCTGGGGCAGGGGATCAGTTTCAGCCAGCTCGCCCGCTCCTCGACGAGTCGCCCCAGCACCTGCGCCGAGGCGTTGCTGGCCGAGGTGGTCGCCCAAGCCCAGCGCGCCGTGGTGCCCGACCGCTCCTGGCGCATCCTGCGCCGGGTCCAGATCATCGACAGCACCTTTCTCCGCCTCAGCGCCGAACTCAGCCCCTGGAGCCAGCACCGGCGCTTCACGCCCGGCGTCCGTGTCCAGACCGGCTACGACCTCGCCCGTCAGCTACCGACCACCCTGCGGCTGCATCTGGTCGCCACCAACGACCACGAGGCGCTCAAGACCTGGGAGCTCGACGCCTTGCGGGGCTGGACGGCCCTGGTCGATCTCGGCTACTACGGCCACCGCCAGTTCGCGCGCCTGCGCGCGCATGGCGTCGCGTTCCTGAGCCGGCTCCATCCCCAGGCGGTCTATCAGGTCACGGCGGTCCGGGCGGTGTCCGGCACCCCGACCCGTGACGGCGATGTCGTGCTCAGCGACGAGACGATCACGCTTGGCTCGGCCAACAACCGGGCCGGCGCCGTGCTCCCGGGGATCCGGCTGATCCGCTCCCGCAACCGCGCCGGACGCGACCAGGCCTTCATCACCGACCGCTTCGACCTGACGGCGTCCGAGCTGGTCCGGCTGTATCGCTATCGCTGGCGGATCGAGCTGTTCTTCCGCTTTCTCAAGCACCAGCTCGGCATGACCTCCCCGCTCGGGCAGAGCCGCGCCGCCGTCTGGCTGACGGTCGTGCTCGCCGCGATCATCGCCCTCGTGCTGGCCCTGACCGACGCGGAGCGACCCGTCGCCACGAGTCGCATCGCCTGGCTCCGCGCCCTTGGCGTCACCCTGCAGACATTGCGGCGCGGCGGTTAATGCGACAGCATTGGCTCCGGGGTCATCCCTACAAATTTTCGTAATGCTGAATGTGACCAAGCCGGTTGCGTGGTCGCGCTATCCGGTGCCGACCGGGAGCACCCGGTACAGATCGAAGATGATCTCCTCTCGAAGATGATCTCCTCCGGTCCGGCGATCAGGGTGGATTCCCAACCCCAATCGGTCTGGAACACATCCTTGAGGATCGTCGCGCCGCGATCCCGGGCACGCGCGGCTGCGGCCTCGACATCCTCGACACGGAAGTGGAGGATCACCCCCGCCGCGGGACGCGTCGGGACCATCGCCTCCGGGCTGAGCAGGATCTTCACGCCGTTGCCATCCAGCTCGGCGAACCGCGCGTCCTCCACCACGACATCGAGACCGAGCACGTCACGAAAGAAGGTCGTCGCGGCGGGGACGTCCTCGACGATCAGGTCGGTGTGATCGAGCTTCACCCTGCTCCCCCTTGTGTCTCATCCACATGCGCGTTCACCGCCGACCTCACGATACTACCCGGCACGGCCGCAATGGCCATGCCGGGTAGCCCTTCTCGGACGTCATGTCCATGGTATGAGGTCAGGTGGCGGAAGTCGCGATCGACGGGTCAGCTCAGGCGTTCATGGTCTCCGGGGCGGCCTCGAACCCCGCGCACCCACTCATCGGCGTGACCTTGAGATGGAGCGGGGCGTGCCTGGGATGGCCGCATTCCTCGATCAGGTCCTCCGGCGCCTCGTGCTTGAGGCGAATCTGGATGAGCTTGTCATCAGGCGCCCCATTCTCGCCGAAGTGGGTACAGAGCCCGCATTGGCCTTCGTGAACCTGCATCATGGTGGATCTCCTCATTGTGTATCGACGTCCATGACAGAACGTGTTAGGAGCGGAACGTGAGGCAAGAATGTCATCAATAATGTCGTATCGCAATAGCACCTAATCCTGAGTATTCTGATCGGGATACTCCATTATTCTGACCAAATCGATCGGGATTCGGCGGATCGGCGTTCCCGCCTCGCGGCGTGTCCTGGTTTCCGACCCGGCCTGACTGCGTGTACGATCGCCCCGACACACCACCGAAGGAGAACCGCATCCATGCTTCG
>JACDBO010000315.1 GCA_013694885.1 Chloroflexia bacterium
CGCTCGCCCAGATTGCGTCCGCCAAAGGATTTGTGGGCAGCGGCACGGTGGTGCCGACGCCGGCTTCGCGCGGCAAACTCACTGTCGCCGCGGATTGGTCCAGCGTTTGACCGGATCCGCCCACCGGCACGCCCTTACCGCTCGTCACCGACCCGGTGCCGGATTGAGTGGAGCCGCCGGTGCCATCTGCCACCGATTCACCCTTACCGCTCATTTCAATGTCGTCAATCGTCGCGCCGCCGGTGCCGTCGGTGATCGGCTCGCCTTTGCCGCTGGCCACGGTGGTCGCCGTGTCGTCAGGCGTTTGGACGACCTGGATGCCACCGGTTCCGTCGCCGGATGCGGCCTCATCAGTACCGGTGATCGGCTCGGGCGTCTCTGCCGGTTCGGTGGGGCGCACAGTCGGCTCAGGTGTTGGCGTCTCCTCGACCTCGGGAGTCGGTGGGTCGGTCGCCGCGGGAGTCTCATCCGCGGTAGTGACGCCTGGGCCGCCGGTGCCGTCGATGGCCGTCGGTTGGGCGGTCTCGGTCGCGGTTGGGCTCGCGCCCGGTTGAGTGAGTTCCCCTTCGATCTCCGCGCAAGCGATCAACGTGCCGAGTTCGGACGGCATCAGGTGAATGTCCACCACGTAGCCCGGTTCCTCATCGAGGAGCTCGTCGAGCGAGACGTCGACGACGGAGTCGCTCTGCCCTTCACGGTCGACATTGGTGAGCTCGAAGGCCGGTTCCGGTTCTATATCGTCGCACCTTCCCTCGTGGATGTGGGCTGGATGGTTGCCAGCGACGTCCTCGACGTCGATTTGGACAATGGTGCGGTCGCCGAATGTGGCAAGGGTGGCCTCGCCCGAGACACCGGAGTCGTTGAGTTCGGTGAAGTCCAGCACCAGGCGAGGAGCGTCGGGCGATGGGGTCGCGGCCGGCGTTCCAGCGGGCGTCCCGGTGGCCGGCGGTGTGCCAGAATCCTGCGCGGTGGTCACGCCGCCGGCTATCAGACTCAGCGCGAGGGCGACGAGCAGCCCTCCGATCATGGCGCCTCGGTAGCCCGATCGCGGGCCGCTGCCTGGCGCGTCCGCCTCATCCGTGCGGGCGGTCGTCATGCTCTCCCCTTCCCCGATGCGTCTGGCTGCCGAGCGAATCTCAGCGACCGATCTGGCCACCGGCCCAGCCCCCGGGCTGGATCAGCCCACGCCAACGCGCGGGGACACCGGAAACGCCATCGCCGACGTGACGGCGGTCGATCTACACAACCGAACGTAGAACGGTGCAACGCTCCTCAGCGCAACGAATCTCAGCCTAATTGCTAGGAGTTGAAGTGACAAGAGTACGTTCATTGCCATCTAGTCACAATTGCAACGGTTCACTGACCAACGCTTTCAGAACTACCTGTTGCAATAACGGCACAATGCCTTATTGACGCGATCAGAACAGGCCGAGGTAGGTCAATGTATTGATGACGACCGCGGGTTGGTGCCGTTGATCCGTTGTCACAGGTTCGCTGAAATTGCGTGCGGATCGGTCTGACGATGTGGTGATGACGACGATGACTCAATGCATCGCGCGGCACACCGTGGACGGAGGACCGGGCTGTGTCCGGTTGACACCGGTCGAATCGTGTGCGAAAACTAGCCCTCTTGGGGGATGTCGCTCTGAGCGTCCGTGGCTGGCGGGCCGAGCCGTACTTCCCTGAGGCACTGCATTGAATGATTTCTTTGCTCCCGGCGCCGTTGGAGGGATGGCAGCCGAGGGTCTCACTGTCGGTCAATAACTCAGCACCACGCCCGCATCCGGCTGAAAGTTTCCGCGCGAATGCGCCGGAGCGTTGTGCCCATGCGGCACACTGCGTCGGCGAATCGTTTCCTCAGCCGGTCGGGCTAAGGAGCCTGTTTCATGTCGTACTTCCCGCTGGGGGTCGATGCCGCTCGTCCCGAATCTGGTCCGGTCAGCACCAGGCGCGGACTCTTTCGGATGTTAGCGATCTTGACGGTGATCGCCACGCTCTGCGGTGGTTTCACCGCGTTCCCCGACTCCGCGCTCGCAGCGTCCGCCCGCACTACCGCGAATCTCAACCTCCGCTCCGGTCCCGCCACGAGTTACGCCGTGATCCTGGTCATTCCCGACGGCGCATCGGTGAGTGTCGATGGCGACCCTCGCGGTGGTTTCTACCCCGTGACTTACAGTGGCCGGTCTGGATATGCCTCCGGCGACTTCCTGACCATCGGTGGCTCGTCTGATGGCGGCTCGTCTGATGCGGGAGGCCCGAGCGCGACTGGCTCCGCCACGGTCACGACTTCGCTGAACCTGCGGGCCGGTCCGAGCACGGGCGACCGAGTGCTGGCCGTGATGCCGAGCGGCTCCAGCGTCACCTTGACTGGGCGCAGTAGCAACGGGTTCCTCGCCGTCGAGTTCCGCGGCACTCGTGGGTGGGCTTTCGCGCAGTACTTGAGCAGTGGCGGCGGCGGTGAGTCTGGTGGCGACAGTGGCTCATCCGATGCCGGCAGCCCGAGTGCGACCGGTACCGCCACCGTGACGAGTTCGCTCAACCTGCGGCGTGGTCCGAGCACCAGCGACGGCGTCATCGCGGTGATGCCGCGTGGGGCGACCGTCACGCTCAACGGTCGTGCCGCCGAAGGTTTCCTCTCCGTGACCTATCGCGGTTCGAGCGGCTGGGCGTTCGGTCAGTACCTG
>JACDBO010000039.1 GCA_013694885.1 Chloroflexia bacterium
TCTTTTTCTCGCACTACACCGACGGGTCCAGAGAAGTCTCGTTCGAGCGAGACGAGTTCGTGCGGGCAGCTCAGGACTTGGGCATCGCCTTGCCCAAGAACGTCGGCGACCTGATCTACAGCTTTCGATATCGGACCGCGTTGCCGCAGTCAATCAGCGACCGTGCACCAGCAGGCGAGGCATGGATCATCCGTTCGGTGGGACGAGGCAGCTACACGTTTGCCACAACGGCAAACCCAACGATCACGCCAAACCTCATGGCCGTCGAGACGAAAATCCCGGACGCTACCCCCGGTGTGATCTCTATGTATGCCCTTTCGGATGAGCAGGCGCTCCTGGCGCGCCTGCGCTATAACCGGCTCATCGACATCTTCACGGGCGTGACCTGCTACTCACTACAGAATCATCTACGCACCAGTGTTCCAAACATGGGTCAGGTCGAAACGGACGAGGTATACATCGGCATCGACAAGCGCGGTGTTCATTATGTCTTTCCGATTCAAGCGAAGGGTGGAAGCGACCGTCTCAGCATTGTGCAGATTGAGCAAGACGTGGCAATTTGTGCGGCGAAGTTCCCAGCGCTGCTCTGCCGACCCGTCGCCGCGCAATTCATTGGGTCAGATCTCATCGCACTATTCAGCTTCCAGGAGCAAAACGGCACACTTGAAATGACGATCGAGCGGCACTACCGGCTGGTACCGCCAGAAGCGCTCATGAGCGCGGACCTTCAAGACTATTCGTCGCGATCCATGGACGAGTAAGCTGCCGGCCAACGAAGAACTCTACCCCGCCCTCCTCCGTGACACGTCGGCCTATTCGGACGCGGTCACCGTCACCCGGACGCGCTCGAAGCAGTCGGATTGGAGGACGCGGGCGCCGGCGCGGGTGTAGTACCAGGCGCGGCCGTCGACCTCGAAGGCGTAGAGGATCTCGAACTCCTCATCCGGGCGGAGCGGCCGGCGGACCTCGGGAGAATCCAGGGTCGCGTGGCGGCGCAGCTTGCCGCCGCCTCTCGCCCGCACCTTGCGGCGCACGGCGTGGACAATGACTCCGTTGTCCAGCCGCTTGTCGCGGCCGTCGAAGGGAAACGGGAACGGGTCCAGCGCGGCGTGGGTCGGCGTGGGTTCGGCGCTCTGGTCGGGAAGGTTGGAGAAGACGACGCGAGCGCGGGCCACGATCTTGGTCGCGTACGCCTGGTCCTCCGCCCACGTCTCCGCCAGGCGGGAGATCGTGGGGGCGACACCCGCCCGCCCGGCCTCGACGGCGGCCTCATACCGCGTGTCCAGGTGCCGGTGCCGGGAGAGACTGTGGCCACGATCCGGTATCTCACCGACGGCGTAGAGGTAGAGGTGGACGATGTGGCCGCGGGCCGCGTCCTGACCGGTGCGGAAATGGGGATTGTCGATGGGGCCGCCGCTCGTGATCCCGATACCGGCCGGGTTCAGATCCTCTTTCCACCATTTGGAGTTCCACGGGCGATCGTTGTCGAACGTCTCCAACTGGCTCTGGGCGACGACGATGCTGGCGTCCAGAGCCACATCCTCCAGCGCGCAGAGCCGGTAGACCTCACGCAGATACGCCCGCGTGTCGTCCAGCCGCCCGGCATTGGCGCGCTCCGCATAGCCGATCGCGCGCGCCGCCGAAGCGCGACTCGCCGCTCGCAGGCGGTCCGCTGATTTCATTTCCATACCTCACTCCTCTCCACGCGGCTTGGTGTCACATCTTCAGCATCGGCTCGAATCAATATCTCGGCGCAACACTGGATTGCATGGCACGGAAGTATAGAAAAAGGAATCAAGCTGATCGCGCACGCTCAGTGCCAGACGGTATAATTTGAGAGTGCTCCTATTCTGTGCGCTTGATTATTGCGTCTACGTCACATGATTCTCGGAGAAGTATTTCTCCAAAACGTGAAGGAGTCTTCAGTGGTCAAGGCCCATCCCCGACCGCCGGTCGGGCAAGCCGCCGGGAACGAACCTGGAGCAAAGAGATTCTCTGAGAATGGGGATGCTATGGGCACCACCGGCCGACGGCAAGTGCCAGTGTTCACACTTGAAAGTGCCGCGGGCTCCGTACCTGCCCTCGATCTGCCACGGGATGCCGTGGAGGTTTCCAGGCTCGCCAAGGAGGAGAAAGCTAAAACAACCATCCGCGAGATGCGGCGCGGATGAAGTGGGTTGACACCAACATATTCATTCATTACTTCACTGATGGCGACCCACTAAAGACGGCGGCGAGCCTTGCCTTGTTCCAGCGAGTGCGAGATCGACTGGAAGTCTTGATGCTGAGCGAAGCTGTCGTGGCCGAGATTGTCTACGTCCTTTCTTCGCGTGGCCACTACAACCTCTCTCACGCCGACATCGTCGCACGACTCAATCCCGTCCTGCGCCTGCCCGGGATCAAGCTCCCCCACAAACGGATTTGCTTGCGGGCGCTAGACATCTACGCCAGCTCTGCGCGGTTGGACTTTGAAGATGCACTGGGACTGGCCCACATGGAGCGAGTACGATCGCGACTTTGACCGAGTTGACGGGATCGTTCGCGACGAACCGTAAGCAGCGGCTCATCCCAGGGCATTTGGCTTGCCCCAGCATCATTGACCGCGTCAAGCCGATCGAAGTTCGAAGCACGCTATAATTATGTAGTGATGATGAACCACCAGCACCCTGATTTCCGCTCCCGATTGTCGGCTCTCGCCACTGCGCCCGGCGTCTACCTGATGAAGGATGACGCCGGGACGATCATCTATGTCGGCAAGGCCGCCGCGCTGCGCAGCCGCGTCCGCTCCTATTTCCAGGCGACCCGGCACAAGGACCCGAAGACGCGCGAGCTCGTCGGCCACATCGCCGACTTCGACGTGATTCGCACGGACACGCCGACCGAGGCGCTGATCCTCGAAAACGAGCTGATCAAGAAGCACCAGCCCAAGTACAACGTCATGCTGAAGGACAGCAAGACCTACCCTTACATCAAGATCACGAACGAGGAGTGGCCGCGGGTCATCAGCACCCGCTTGATCGTCGATGACGGCGGGCGCTACTTCGGGCCGTACACCTCGGCCGGGGCCGCCTACAAGACGATTAATCTGCTCAACCGGCTCTTCCCCTACCGCAAGTGCGACAAGAAGATCACCGGTCACGACGAGGTCTGTCTCTACTTCCACATGCACCAGTGCACCGCGCCATGCATTAGCGCCGTCGACCGTCCGACCTACATGCGGGCCATTGACAGCGCCACCCTCTTCCTCTCCGGGCGCGGCGAGGAGATCGTCGGCGGGTTGGAGGAGGAGATGGACCAGGCGGCCGAGGCCTGGAACTTCGAGCGCGCTGCCGAGCTTCGCGACCGGGTGACGGCCGTCCAGCACGTCCTCGAGCGACAAAAGATCGTCAGCGCCAGGGGCACGAACGCCGACATCATCACCGTGGCCCAGGGGGTGGGCGGCGACGCCGGTATCCAGGCCGGTTTCCTGCGCAACGGCAAGATCATCGGCTCCGAATTCTTCCCGATGCAGGCGGCGGTCGAGGATCAGGCGAGCACGATCATGGCCGGCTTTGTCACCCAGTTCTACGCCGACGCCGCCGTCGTGCCGCCGCAGCTGATCCTCCAGCATGCCTTGCCGGAGGCGGACCGCGCGATCGTCGCCGACTGGCTGCGGCAGCGGCGCGGCGGCAAGGTCGAGGTGCTCACGCCTAGGCGCGGCGAGAAACGCGGACTAGTCGAGATGGTCGCCAAGAGCGCCGAGGAGAACCTGGAGCAGAGCCGGCTGCGGTTCCTCTCCGACGAGATGAAGATGACGGCGGCGATGAGCGAGCTGGCCGAGGCGCTCGACCTGCCGCGACTGCCGCGCCGCATCGAGTGCTACGACATCTCCAACCTGCAAGGTACGAACCCGGTCGCCAGCATGGTCGTCTTCGAGGACGGCAAGCCGGCGAAGAAAGAGTACCGCCGCTTCACCATCAAGACGGTGGTCGGCGCCAACGACTTCGCGATGATGCACGAGGTCATCGCCCGCCGCTTCAAGCGCGCCGCCGAGCCGGACGAGGCCGAGCAGCGCAAGTGGGCGACGCTGCCCGATCTGGTCATCGTCGACGGCGGCAAGGGCCAACTCAGTGCCGCGCTCGAAGCCCTGGACGAGGTCGGTGCCGCCATGCCGATCTGCGGGCTGGCCAAGGAGCAGGAGGAGATCTTCCTGCCTGGCCGGAAGGACTCGATCATGCTGCCGCGCGACTCGCAAGCGCTCTTTCTCGTCCAGCGCGTGCGCGACGAGGCGCACCGCTTCGCCGTCACCTTCCATCGGACCCGCCGCTCGAAGGCGTCGTTCCATTCCAGCCTGGACGACGTGCCGGGTGTTGGACCGA
>JACDBO010000352.1 GCA_013694885.1 Chloroflexia bacterium
TGCCGGATCTATCGAGTTTGACCGACGCATTGCCACTTGCGCTGTGGGCCGGGACGATGGATGAACTTCGAGCACGGAAACTGATCCGATCGGCAAACAATCCCGTCGCTGATTATGCCGAGGGACTTGTCGCTGCGAAACTCGATCTCACGCTAGCGCCTGGCGCGACGCCGGGCTACGACGCTATAGGGCGTGATGGCACAAAGTACCAGATCAAGGCACGCCGGCTCAGGCCCGAACGTCCCAGTCGTCAGCTGAGCGCGATCCGGAATCTTGAGAAGGGAAGCTTCGATCAATTGATCGTCGTGCTCTTCGACCAAACGTTCAACATCGAAGAGATGTGGCAACTGCCATTCGACGTCGTGCGGGACTATGCGACCTATCGGTCACACGTCAACGCGCACATCCTCAATGCTCGTGGCGCGGTGCTCGCGGATCCACGGTCTAGGCGCCTAGTCTAACGGCACGACGATCATCGGATCGAGTAGCCCATCTCAAGCGTTTGCAGCACGGGCGGCAGACAATCTACTCCACCGCTTCCGGGGCGCCGTCTCTTGGCGCGTATTCCAGGATGCCGCGGGCGTGGCCGAGGTCCCAGAACTGGCGGGGGTTGTCGGAGATGCCGTAGACGAGTGCCCAGCGCTCGTCCGACTCCAGACAGCGGGTGATGAGCTGCACGCAGTCACGCTCGCTGAGCCAGACAGCGCGCATCCGCTTCCGCTTCGCCACCGTTTCCGGGCTGGTGTCGCCCATATCCGCCCAGAGCTGGTTGGGGTGCGAGGGGTCTTCCGGATCGCGGACACCGCCGATCCGCAGGCAGAAGACGCGCAGACCGTGGTGGTCGGCGTAGAAGCGCCCGAGCGCCTCGCCGAAGACTTTGGAGACGCCGTAGAGCGAGTCGGGGCGGATGTCGGCGTGGTGGTCCCAGGCGCGTCCGTCGCCCAGTTCGTAGAGCGCTGGCGCGTTCTCGGTCTCGTAGGTGCCGATAGCGTGGTTGGACGAGGCGAAGATCACCCGCTCAACCCCCGCCCGCCGCGCCGCCTCGAAGACGTTGTAGGTGCCGATCAGGTTGTCGGGCAGCACCCGCGCCCACGGCGACTCGACCGCCGAGGTGGCCGCCAGATGGACCACCGCGTCGACACCCTCCATCACCGGCAGCAGCGCGGCGAGATCGCTGATGTCGGCGATCACCGTGGCATACCCGGAGAGATTCCGCGCCAGACCGATCAGCTCGTACTCATCGTCCAGCGCCTCCATCACCAGCCGCCCGATCAACCCGTCGGCGCCGGTGACCAGGACACGCTTTCGCTCGTGCTCGTTCCCGTCCATGCGTCGCGCACTCCTTCCGTAGGTCCTGTGTGACTCCGATTCACCTCTCGCAACCGGCGGACCCGGAGCATGCTCGACCACCTCAAGCAGCCACGTGCGGTCATTTCGAGCCGCTGCACGAGTAATTCCTTTGTGCATTGCACCATGTCGCCCATCAACGAGAGATTTCTCGCTGCGGCTCGAAATGACAACGTTTAGACAGCGCTGTCCCGAACGATGCGGTCGCGAACCTGCCGGCGGGCATCATGCAGCCAGGCCGGGTCGCGCGGGAAGTCGGCGTAGTCGACCAGCGGCGCCAGCAGCGGGTCATCACGGCCGACGTCAGCCATCTGGAGTAGGGCGTAGTCCTGGAGACTCTCGGCGAAGACTTCCCAGCGGATCGAGTCGAGGGGGCCGTCCGCGCCTGGGTAGAGGACGAAGGGGTCGCCGTAGGCCCAGTTCGGCCAGGCATGCGCATCGGCGACGGCGAAGGGGTCGATCAACTCGGTCGTCTGGCGCTTGTACCAGTAGTTGGCGCCCCAGTGGAGGAAACCGCGCGCGCCGGTGCGGTAGAGCAGCCATCCGCTGAGCCGGATCTTGGAGAGCGGCGTGTCGAAGAGGCGGTTGAGATAGCGGCCGCGCGGCTGGCAGCAGAAGTAGGCCCAATGCGGGAACCCGCCGGCGATGAATTCGGGCACGGACGAGAGCACCGGGATCGGCATGTCGGTGACACCGGCGCTGGCGAAGTCGACCTCGCTCAAGGCATCCATCACCCGCATCCACGGCGCGAGCTGACGAAGGAGATTCCGCGCCGCCGTGTAGCTGGCGAGCTGCTCGACCCCATGCGGCTCGTCGGAGAGGTGGAACAAACTCCGCTCCAGCAGACCCTCATCGCGGAGGAATCGCTGCCACTCGGGCAGAAACTGCGCGAGGAAGTCTCGGTAGATCGGCGCGGTCGCCGGCGTCTCCGGGTCCCACAGGAGAGACTTGTCCGCGCCGTGACCCTCGTAGACGCGGATCGCATGGCGAGCGCCCCACTGGGTGAAGAAGTGCGTCCACTCGAATGTCTCCAGGCCGGCCGCTCTCGCCTCGCCAATCCACCGGCGAACATGCGTCCAGTCGAAGTGATAGCGGTCGCCATCACGCGACACCCCGAGGAGCTGGGTCGGCCGCTTCACGCCATCGAGCGGCGGTGTGAAGATCGGGGTATAGACGACATTTTGCCCGTGGGCGCTCAGGTTCCGCAGGTACGGGCCGGCAATCCGCCAGAACGGATTGGTCCACAGATCGACCTTGTACCAATCGGCAACGGCGTCCGCGTAGAACCAGTGGGTGACGGCGAAGTCGCGGCGCGGCGGCAAGACGGCGGCGTGGACCAGGAGCGTGACGGTGAGCGACGCATATGGTTCGCCCGCCGCCATGATCCGCACCCGCAGTGTGGTCGGGCCCGGTGCGGCATCCGGTGCAACGAGCAGGCTGATCCAGAACGCATTTGTCTCGTGCGATCCGGCGTGCAGGTCGCACTCGGGCAGGAGCGGGTCGGGCACGAGACCCGGCAGATGCCCCATTCCTTCGCGCTCGTCGTCCGGCGTGTCGGTATTGAGGTGGACCATCGGCACGTAACCGACACGACGCACCCTGATCTCAACTCCCTCCGGAGTCTCCACCGTCACGCCGACATCGACTGGATCACCACCGGTACGCGTCACGACCTGGAACGATGTCCGCGCGCCACGGAGCGTTTCAATGGTCAGGGCGGGCTGCTCCCGCGCCGGTGAGCGTGGATAGAACCGTTCGTTGGTATCAGCCAACCAGCATAGAAGGCTCATCGATCCCCCGCTCCCCGTCGTCGCCTTAGCATCGCCACCACACCCTCCGACGACCGGACTCGGCCGAGGCCGCGATTGTACGGAAGGGCACGCATCCACGCGAGCGTTGGTGCCCGCGGTTCACGGAGATGCAGCATCGACGCGTCTATCCCGCCACGGCCTCCGTCATCGCCGCATCGAGGATCTCCGTCGCGGCGTCGACGTCGGCGCGGGTGACGATCAGCGGCGGACAGAGGCGGATCGTGTTGGCGTGGAGGCCACCGCGGCCAACGATCAGGCCGCGCCGTTTGGCGCTCTCCAGCACGC
>JACDBO010000358.1 GCA_013694885.1 Chloroflexia bacterium
CAGCCACTCGCCGGCGGCGTCGCGGTCGTGATGGTCACCGCCAGTCTGGGTGCCGAGGTCGTCTGGCCCTACCTCGCACTCTCCGGCGATGACGAGCCGCGAGACCTCGCCGACCTCAATCACCTCCCGTGACTCAATCCGCGCTGCCAGCGACGGCGCGTAGCGGCCATGGTTGGACTTCGCGTGGACAATGACGCGCTCGACTCCCTGCTCGCCGTCCGGGTCGTCGGGGTGGCGCGCGAAGGCGAGCACCGAACGCGGCGCAGCACCGAACGCCACCGAGCCACCGACGCGCGACAGCAGCTTGCCCGCGGTGTCCTTGTTCAGGTGGGCGATGCCCACCGCGGCGAGCCGCTGACGCTCAGCGAGCCCAGAGAGAGGAGCGAGCACCCGCCGGACGGCCGCGTCACGGTGGGTATCCACCCCGCCACCGATGAACGCGGTGACGGGGTCTACCGCGAGCAGCGCCACCGGCCGTCCCGCGGCAGCTAGCTCCCCGCACCGGAGTTCTAGCTCGGCGACGTCGTCGGGGATGGTGAGCAGCTCCTCGCCGTCGCCGTCCTCGACTGAGATGTGATGCACCCGGCCCATGTCGGCACCAGCTGCGCTGAGGCGTCCCCAGACCACGCTCGCGAAATGATCCTCGGCGGTGGCGATCAGCACGTCGGCCGGCTGGCCGTGCAGATCTCCGGGGAGCCGACCACGGGTAACCTCCGCGGCCAGCTCTGCCGTCAACGTCGACTTCCCTAGCCCCGGCTCTCCGGCGATCAGAGACAGCCCGCGCAGCGGTAACCGCTGATGCCACAGCCAGCGCACCGACTCGGGCGTGACCGCGCTCGCCGCAGTAAGGACCACCCGGCGACGCCCCCGCGCGGCCGGCGCGGTGGTAGCCCGGCCCGGACCACTCCCGTTCGTCCGTGCCGACGTCGCCAGCTCGGCGAGGATGCGGCCGACGTCGAGCCCGAGGGCCTCGAGCACGTCGCTCTCCTGGCACTTGGCGAAGCAGTCGACGCTCAGCCGACCGCCGCGGCGGTCCACGCGGGCTGCCTGGCGGCAGACCGGACACGTGATCAAGACGCGGTCGCCGTCGTCCCTGGTGAGCCACGCGCTCATCGCCGCCCCCCCTCGGGCCGGAGTTCCTCGAGCAGAGCGACGAGCGCGTGGCTCACATGGCGCAGTTCACCGCGCGGAGGGGGTCTCTCGGGTTCACCGTCCTCCTCGCCGGGGTCCGCGCCGCTGCGCTCGCCAGCAGCGCGACGAGCGGCGGCTCGAGGCCGGCGAGCGCGGAGGCGCGGACGCGGAACAACATGGTTCCGGGCCGGTGCCCGCGTCTGCCGGTGTGCGCGGATCTCGTGGAGAACCCCGAAACGCAGGCGACGCGTCTCACGGGCTCGCCTCCTCATCTCGGCCACGAGGTCCGTGTTGCCGTCGGCGAGGGCGTTCCGCTCGACGGTCAGGCCACACCTCTCTATCAAGCGACTGCGCCGGAGTGACTCGGCGAGGTGCTGAGGTACGTCATCGGTTACTTCCGGCGGGTTTGTCACAATCATCACTACCTCCGTAGTTGTGTGCGTTGGGATTTGGGGCGTCGGGTCTCTGTGGCCCGGCGCCCTTCGTACGTCTTACTCTCAGTTCATGGCGATCTGGGCCGCGCTCGGACCGGCGGCTATCCAGTCACATGTCCCATCCTCGGCAAGGATGGCCATCTCATACCGCCCCCCGACCTCCCGCTGCGCGGTGATCGTCGCGCCATCAGCCTGGACGTAGGTGATGTCACCGATCGTGACCGCGATCGGGCCCTCCTCGCTAAACCCTATGCTCTGTCCCGAGACGATGCCTAGGCCCTCGCCGAGGCGCTTCCGCAGCTCAGCGAGCAACGCCGTCGTAGCCCGAGCACGCTCCTGCCCCTCGCGGACTGCCTCTACGTGCTTCGCATACAGCGTGTCGACCGCGAGCCGCACCACGTCGGTCTTGGTTCGGTGGCTCGCCTCGGCCATCTCGGCGATGCGGGCCTTCGTGTCGGGCTTGAGTCGATAAGCCTCGGCCTTTGTCTCCATGTCGTATCCCTTCGCTGTCGAATGTCGAGTATCGAGACACAGACCTTAAGGATGGGTTCGGACGACAGACTGCGGGGCCCCTTGAACCGGGTGAGACACTTCGCGTATGGACCCATGCCCGAAGTGCGGGAGCAACAGGACGAAGGACATGCGCAGGACCGGTGGCGAAGATCGGGCAGGTGAGAAGGTCGAGGTCAAGGACGACCGCGAGTGGATGAAGTGCGCCCAATGCGAGACCATCTCGTTCCGGCCGCTGTCGGGCGGGGAGTGGGAGCCGTACGACCCCGCTCAGTTCTGACAGGCCCACGCTCGGACACCTAGTCCCTGCGCTGCGCGCGCCTGAGTTTTCCAGCGAATCGCCAGGAAAACGGCGGTTACCGCAGCTCCATCCCGGCCTTCTTGTGGCATGCGCCACATAACGGGAGCAGGTTGCCCGGCACGTCGTGGCGCGGATCGCCATCCGAGTGGTGCACCTCAAGGCCGACGTCCGGCGCGCCGCAATGGCCGCACCTTCCGCCGTAGGCCGCGAGCACCTTCGCGCGCTGCGCCTGCCCGCGGCGACCTCGAACACGGACCGCCGATCTACAAGCCGCGCAGCGGCTCCCATCGGCCGTGAGCCGCCGACACGTCAAGCATGGCCGCTTCAAATCCACCCCAGCAGCTCCACCTGCGGAACGCCCTCCAGCGCCCGGTCGACGGCCACGGCCAGCGCGACCACCGCGTCGATCCGATCCCGCGCCGTGGCCTTGTCAACTCTCCAGCCTCTGAGCGCGCGCTTCGCGATTGCCGTGGCGACGTG
>JACDBO010000361.1 GCA_013694885.1 Chloroflexia bacterium
GGTGGTAACCCAGGAGCGCCAGGGACCCAAAAGTATGAGCGTAAGTACCTGAACAGCCGCCAGTCATTCGACCGGCGGCTGTTTGGCGATTCGCGTTCTTGCCGGAGGGCCGGAACGGCTTCTCCACCTTGATCGCGCGTTGGTCGCTTTAGGAAGTGGGTGTCGCCGCCGGTGCCTCGACCGGCTCAACCAGGTAGACACTCACGGTCGTCTTGTCGTCATCGCGCTCAAGCAGTGCAACGCCGTTGTAGCCGGAGTCATTCAGCTCCCCCAGCCCGATGTACAACCCGTCATCGATGATGAGGCCACCGATGTCTCCACACGCGATGTAGTTCTGGGCATTCTCCGGGCTCTCAAGGATGTTGATGGCGTGCGGTGCCGCCAAGATATCGTCCAGGTTGAGCTCGACGCTCGTCTCCGAGTAGAGCACCGGTACCGCCGTCAACGCCCCCTGCGGCTCCTGATCTGCCTCTTCCGCGTCTTCAGCCGGCTCGCGCGGGATAATATTGGTCAGCGGCTCCAACGGGTTCGGATTCAGGTCCGCGCACGAACCCTCATGGATGTGCGCCGGGTGGTCCGCCGCCGCCTCGTCCTGGGCGGCAACGAGACTCGCGCCAGAGATCGCCACGCCGGAGAGCACCGCAACACCGATCAACACCGATCGAAACTGGCCCATATGTATTCCTCTCACTTGTCGCCCACCCCGCGCTGGGGTAAGCATCCCTGCTTGACACGGAGTACCGTGGTTAGGCTACTGACTCGCACGTATCGTGCCGTCATCGCTGATCGTATGATGCGAACGAGTTAGCGACGCCGGGTTCGAGGTTGCACCGATGGCGACCGCTCGATCAGCGCGGTGAGCGCGTCGCGAAGCGCCGTCAGGTCCCGCCGCGGCGCGGCCGGGAGCGCCTTGGCGAGGTCGATCCGCGCCAGCGTGCCCGCCAGGGCGCCAACGTTCCGGTCGAGTTGCGCCGCGCTGAAACTCGGTGCACCCGCCTGGTCGGCAAGCACGCGCAGGTGGGCCGTGGCGCCGGGGTGTCCGGCCGCGGCATCGCGGATCGCCTGAAACATCTTCAGCGTGCTCGAACCGTCGGAACCAGGGGACGCTTCCATGCTCATCGGAGCGGTGAGTTGCGCGAGCGCGGTGCGGGCGGCGGCCGCGTCCTCCGGTGTGGACTCCGGCAACCGCTTGAGCCGCCGCGCCAGCGCATTGCTCTCGCCGGCGCTGAGGTGGTTCGTGACGATCCACTCCCGCAGCGCCTCCTGCCGGGCCGCGCTCAGACCATGCAGCGGGCGGCTCTGCTTCTCGCTGAGCCGCCCGGCGCGGATGTCCTCGCGGGCCGTTTCGGGCAGCTTCTCGGTACCAAGCAACTGGAAGAGGCGGCTGCGGCGGATCCCGACCGCCTCGGCGACCTGCTCCCACGGTGGCTCGCCGAGCTGCGCCTTGAGCGCGCGCAGGGCCGCCGCCCGGTCGACCGCGTTTAGGTCGTCGCGGACGATGTTCTCCATCAGCTGGTGGATCAGCCTGCGCTCGGGTGGAACCTCGCGCACGATCGCCGGGATCGTCTCTCTCGACGCGAGTGTGGATGCTCGCCAGCGCCGCTCACCGTGGACGATCACGTAGGCATCCCGGGCGAGGTCATAGCGGACGACGATCGGCTGCAAGACCCCTTCGCCGGCGATGCTGTCCGCCAGCTCACGCAACTTGTCCGGGTCGAAGGTGCGGCGCGGCTGCTCGCTGTCCGGCACGATCCGGTCGAGTCGGATCTCCTTGGCGTTGGGCAGATCGCTGACCCCCATCGCCTGCGGCCGCGTGTCGGCGAAGAGCGCGTCGACGGTGAAGCGGCGGCGCGCGCGGCTCTCCTCGCGCTCCCCCTCGTGGGTGGCGGGTCCGCTGAACCGTCCGCCACGCCCCGAAGCCGCGGTGTCGAGCTGGCCGAAGCGTTCGCGTTCAGGCATGGGTGCGCGCCTCCCATGGAGGTGTGGCGTCGTGAGGGTCTGCCGCCGCCTCGATCCACGCGCCGACATCGCGGTAGGCGGCGGCGACCGTCGAGCGCGGCATGTAGGCGAGGATGCTGGTTCGCTCCGCCGTCGATTCGGCGCCGCGCACCGAGAGCGGGATCGACGGCAGCAGCGGCAAACCCGGGAACTCCTCGGCCAGCGTCGCCAGCATGTCGTTGGCGAGCCGCGACGAGTGGTGGACCTTGGTCGGCAGGAAGCCGAGCACGCGGAGCGACGGATTGAGGCGCTGAATGCGTCCGACGGTGTCGAACAGGCGCCGTAGCACCATCAACGAGAGCGGGTGGGGCTCGATCGGGATCACC
>JACDBO010000362.1 GCA_013694885.1 Chloroflexia bacterium
GGCGCTCACCGGTCGGGGTCGTCGCGCAGGGCGGCCACAACATCGGGTTTCATCGCGTAGGTGTGCGCGGGCGCGGGATAGGATCGCGCCCGCACATCCCGCGCGTAGGCGGCGAACGCCTCCCGGATCGTCGTCGCCAGGTCGGCGTAGGGCCGCACGAAGCGTGGCAGATGCCCGAGTGTCAGGCCGAGCAGGTCGGGACCGACCAGCACCTGCCCGTCGCAGTCCGGCCCGGCGCCGATCCCGATTGTCGGCACCCGCACCCGCTCGGTAATCAGGCGTCCCAGCGCGGCCGGCACCACCTCGACGACCAGGCTGTACGCCCCGGCATCGACCACCGCCTCGGCGTCGTGGAGGACCGACCGCGCGCCATCGAGGTCTCGACCCTGCACCTTCAGCCCACCGAGCGCGCCCGCCGTCTGCGGCGTCAACCCGACATGCCCCATCACCGGGATACCGGCCGCGGTGATCGCCGCCACCCGCGCGGCCATCCCCCGCCCGCCCTCAAGCTTGACCGCGTCGGCCCCGCCCTCCTTGACCAGCAGGCCGGCATTCGCGACCGCCTGCTCATCACTCACCTGATAGGACATGAACGGCAGGTCCGCGACCAGATGGAGATCCGGCGCGCCCCGGCGGACCGCCCGGCAGTGGTGCAGGATATCCTCGACCGTCACCGGCACCGTGCTCTCGTAGCCCAGCACCGCCGTCCCCACCGAGTCCCCCACCAGCAGCAGATCGACACCCGCCTCCGCCGCCAGCCGCGCCGTCGGCGCGTCGTACGCGGTCACCATTACCAGCGGCGTGCGTCCCTTCGCCGCCCGGATCTCCGGCATCGTCAACTTCACCGGCGCCGCTCGTCGCCCAGCCTCGTCGCTCACCCGTCGTTCTCCACCTAGCCGGTCTCCCATACTTCATTCAGGCCGCCCACCGCGCCGGCGGCGTTGATCTCGGTACGATTCTTGCCCTGCCGCTTGGCACGGTAGAGGGCCACATCGGCCCGTTTCGCCAGGGTTGGCCCGCTGTCGCGCGCGGTGAGCGCGGTCACCCCGAAACTCGCCGAGAGATTCCAGCCGGCTTTGGCCTCGTGCTGGTTGAGGATGGTCCGGAGCCGGTCAGCAAGCTGGTGCGCTGCGTCGAGCGGGGTTCCCGGCGCCAGGATCGCGAACTCCTCGCCACCCCACCGCGCGAAGCTGTCGCTGCTCCGCAGGTGGGGCTCAATCAGCCGCGCGACCTGGACCAGCGCGTCGTCGCCCACGTCGTGCCCATAGGCATCGTTGACTTGCTTGAAATTGTCGAGATCGAAGACGATCAGCGACAGCGGCGTGCCCTGGCGCGACGCCCAGTCAATCTCGTGCTCCATGATCGCCTTGAAGCCACGCCGGTTGAGGATCTCCGTCAGCGGGTCCGTGTCCGCGAGTTGCTTCATCCGGTCGGCGGCAATCTCCGACCGGCGCAGCTGATCTTTCATTCTGGTCAGAAAATAGAGCACCGCGATGATCGACGCCATCGAGATGAAGGAGAGTCCCAGCGTGTTCGGCGCCTCCAAGGGACTCCGGGACGGTGTCGCCGTGAGCACCGCGGGCAGCGACACCCCGACGGAGAGGGCATACAGAATGCCGGAGCGCACCAACGCGGCAGCGCTCTCATGTGCCAGGAAGATGAAGATAAACACGAGGGGGAACCAGAGGTGGAGGCTGAAGAGCGACACCTCCGCCTGCCTCAGATTCGATTCACCGTACAGGGCGTAGATCAGGACCGCCAGCATGACGCCGCTGATGACGACGGAGATCGTTTCTTCGACCACGCGGACCGGCAGCTTCTGACTGGCCAGACACCAGAGCGCGGCGCCGGTAAGCGCGACGACGAGGAGGAAGACACCCCGCGTAAACGGGGTGATCGTGCCCACCAGCTCATTTGCCAGCCAGGCGATGGCGGCCCCGGTGAGTCCCACCACCAAGATGACCGTATATGTCCGGCGCTTGAGACTGGCAAACAAGTCCATGAGTTCCAACTCGGGTCGATTCCACCGACGGAGGGCGCGGACCCCGCTCAATCTTCGTCCGCGTCCAGCGCGGGCGCGCTCAGCGCCTCCCGCCGCTCTCGCGCGCGGATCAGCGCCGTCATCAGCTGGTTGGCCGGCGCCTTGAGGCCTCGCCGCGACGCTTCCGCCACGACCACCCCGTTGATCGCGTCGATCTCGGTCCGCAGCCCGTGCTCCAGGTCGATCAGCATCGAGGAGCGGTTGTCACCCGTCGCCCGCGCCACCTCCTCGACCGCCGCGACCACCTCCGCCGTGTCGATCGCCACCCCGCGCGCGTTGGCGACCGCGACCACCTCGGCGGCCAGCGTCGCCGCCGCCGCGCGCAACCCGGCATCGCGGCTGATCGCCCGGTTCGGCACCCCCGCGAGCGCCGTCAGCGGGTTGATCGCGGCGTTCACCGCCAGCTTGCGCCAGACCCAGCGGTGGATGTCGTCGACCGCGACGGTCGGCCAACCCGCCACCGAGAAACAGGTGGCGATCGCCTTC
>JACDBO010000370.1 GCA_013694885.1 Chloroflexia bacterium
GGTGGGTGTCCCGCCCGGCCAGCAGCGCATTGAGGCCGTTGCCGTACCCCTCGGCGCAGGCATGGCACGTCGGCGCGATCTCCGAGTTCTGTAGACCGTAGGACTCGAATGCCGCGTTGTTGGCCGAGATCAGGTCTTTGACGATCTGCCCGCCCGGCACCCCCTTGATCTTGAGCGGGTGACGCTTGAGCACCGGCCCGGCCTTGCCGCAGATGATGCACCGCGTGCCGTTTTCGGTGGTGACCGCTGGCGCCGTGGCATCCGCCTCCGCGCCGGTGTGCCGCGCCCAGAAGCGCTGCACACTCGGCAACTCGAACGGAAAGACGCCGTCGACCTGGAAGGTGATGATGGCGGTCTGATCGAAGTCTTCCGGGGTTTTGAGACGGTCCGAGTCTGAGTCGGTCAGAAATGCGGCAACGCTTCGCACCGCCGCCTCGTCGGTCTCTTGTGCGCATAGCTTGACCAATTCCACAAACGCTTCCCGCAGTTGGCGAACTCGTTCGGGTCGTGAATCCTTGCGGGCAACGCCCAGCACGTATTCGGCGTTATCCGCAAGAAGCTTCGGTCGGATTACGTTTGCACGCTTCACGTGCGGCGCCAACATGGCCGCGCCGCGGCGCTCCTCCTTCGTTGCCCGGTCGATGATCGGTGGCAGTGGTTGGCCGTCGCCGGTGAGGCGAATGACGTAGCGGACCGGTTGCCTTTGGTACATCGGCGGACCGCACTCTTGCCGGTCGTTGTACGCCTTGAGTTTCTCCAGCAGCATCAGGCCGCCGTCCTTTCCACTTCGGGCGGGGACAGGACGCCATTCCGCACGGCGGCGTCGAAGAACCGCGGCGTGCCGACGCCCGAGCCGTCCGCCGCATGGGTGATCTCCGCGAGCATCCGGCCGATCTCGAACGAAACATCGAGCGGCTTGTCGCCGCCCTCGACCGGACCGAAGCCGGCGCTGAACTCCCGGCAGCCGAGGTAGGGCGTGGCGAAGCATTGTCCGCGCTGGACACGCCGCCGGAACTGGTCGCGGTACTTGGCGACGTGGGCGCCGACTCCGTCGTTCAGCCATGGTCGCGCCACGATCACGTAGGCCACATCTCGCAGCGCCAGGGTGTGGCGCTGGGCGCGGTCCTCGGTGGCGTCGTAGCCGCCTCCGGACCGCTCCCAGTTCCGGGCGCTGCGGTCGGACTGCCGGTTATTGACCTCGTTGCGGAGGATCGAGAAGAAACGGACCGGCTTGAGCAGCCAGATCTCCCGCACCTCCCATTGGAACTCGGGTTTCCACAGGATCGCCTCGAGCACGCCCCTCGCCGCCGAGGGTGTCATCACCGGGTAGGTCACCCGCTCGACTTTCAGCTCCGGTCGGGTGAAGCAGGCCCAATCGCCCCAGACCTTGATCGTCAGCGGTACATCGTCGTTCATCACATCACCTGTCCCCTCCGCGTGGGCCGCCTACCAGAGGTTGTCGGCCACCGATCGCGCCGATACGATTCCTCGCTCGTCGTACCCTCCTTCCCAGGCGAAGATGCCTTCCCGGAGCTCGCGGACGAGCTCCTGTGCCTGATCCGCCTCGAGATCGCGCCGTCGTCGGTTGACGACGTAGGGCTGCGCCCGCTGCATGAGGCGCCGCGGTGATCCCCGATCGAAGGTGGAGGCGGCAAGCTGGTCGAGCAGGTCGGTGACGACGCTGCTGTGGTCCGGCGGTGTCTCGCGGAGCTCGTTTCGCTGCGCCGGCGGCAGCCCGCTGTAGTGCACGATGACGCACACCGTGTCGTCGTCGATCATGCGGAACTCGTCGTTGACGGCGGGGAAGTCGAAACCCGCCCGCAGGTCCTGGATGTCGTGCACGTCGAAGTCGCGCAGGATGCCGTAGAGCTCGCGGAAGTAGCGGTCGAAGGTGCTCGGGTTGTCGAGGTCGAGCATTCCCTCGCGAACGAGCGATTCAGTGATCTGCGTGCCGGCTCGGTATGCCCCAGCGGGCAGCCCGCCTTCCGCCGGCAGGAAGACCATCACCCGGCCAGTGGCCAACCGTGCCTCGCGGTTGCACCGCCCAGCGGCCTGCACGATGCTGTCGAGCGGTCCCACGGCGCGCAGTACGAGCGGGAAGTCGAGGTCGACTCCGGCTTCCACCACTTGCGTGCTGACGACGCGCACTTGCGCGCCACGCCGCAGGCGATGGCGGATCACCTCCATCAGTTCCCGGCGGTGCGCCTGACAGAGCAACGTTGAGAGATGGATCGCCTCGGGATCGCTCAGGGCATCGAACAGCGCTAGCGCGTTCGCCCGCGTGTTGACGATGGCGAGGACCTGTGGCGCCTCCCGCATCACCGCCGCGGCATCCTCCCAGCTCCATGTCGCCTTCGCCGCCGGCCATTCATACGTGACGCGTGAGAGCTGTCGGTAGAGCGCGGGCGGGTCGGGCACGATCTCGCGGACCTCTGGCAATCCGCGAAAACCGGGCGCGTCGTCGAGCGCCGGCTGCGTCGCGGTGCAGAGCAGGACGCTGCTGCCGTAATGCGCGACGAGCGAGCGCAGGGCGGAGAGGATCGGATCGAGCAGCCCGATCGGCAACGTCTGCGCCTCATCCAGCACGATCACGCTGTTGACGAGTCGGTGGAGCTTGCGGCAGGCGGACGGCCGGTTAGAGAAGATGCTCTCGAAGAGTTGCACCGTCGTCGTGACGATGATCGGCGCGTTCCAGTCCTGGGCCGCCAGGCGTCGCCAGGTCGCCAGGTCATCCTGGGCTTCGTCCTGGTCCGAGTCGGTCTGACCCGCACGCTGGTCGATGACTCCGCTGTGGTGTTCGAGGATCGCCCGCTCGTCGGAGAAGATGCGCCGGTAGACGTCGGCTGTCTGGTCAGTGATCGTGAGGTATGGGACGGCGACGATCACGCGTTCAAGACCGTGCCGCCGGGCGTGTTCGAGCGCGAACGCCAGCGACGCCCGCGTCTTGCCGCCGCCGGTCGGCACGGTCAGGCGAAAGAAGCCGGGCGGTTGCTCGCTGGCCGCCAGCGAAGCCCGGT
>JACDBO010000387.1 GCA_013694885.1 Chloroflexia bacterium
CGCGCCGCCTCGGTCTGCGCCATGCCGTGCTCCACGGCCCGGACAATCCGAATACGCAGTTCAGCGGGGTAGGCTTTCATCCGGTCAGGATCGCATGTCGGCCAATCTATATGCAACCCGCTCTAGGTGCACGAGAGCCTGTCCCGATCGTCAGGAGGGAAACCTCTCGTTCGGGGGAGACATGTTCCCCTTCAACAAGAAATTTCTCGCTGTGGCTCGAAATAACAGGGTGGACGGCTGGCCGCCGCGCGGCTGGTGACAATTCGGGACCAACGGCCGCACGACGACATTCCGCTTCCGGCGAGATTTTCTTGACGCTGGGGGCCAGGCGTGATGTGTCGCGGAGCGCGCCTCGTCGATCACCGCACCGCAGGGAACGCTTGCGCCGGGAACAGCTCAGGCTATTCGGATCAGTTGTCAGCGTAGAGCCGACTGACGATATCGTAGTCGAACGGCGCGCCGTCGGAGAATGTGATTCCCGCCTCAGTGAACGGCAGCCGACCTTCGTCTTCGGGGTCGTAGATGCGGTTCGGGAAGTTGAGCAGGGTCGCCGGGCCAGGGCTGGTGACCACGAAACCGTGCAGCGTACCGGGTGGGATCGTGACCAGTAGCGGCGCGGGTGCGTCGTCCTGCGCCGCGAGCTCGACCAGCATCACCGCTCCGTTGCTCGGCGACGCGCCGCGCGGGTCCGCGATGGCGACGACGATGCGTCCGGCGACGCAGTAAAATCGGTCCGTCTGGTGCCGGTGGACATGCCAACGGTCGACATCGCGAGCGACTCCCGGCGCCGTGGTCGAGGTGTAGACCTGCGCGAACGGCAGGTCGTCGCCGAACACGTCATCCCAGTCGGCGCGCAGCAGTTCGGTGAGGGTGCCGCGTGGATCGCGGTTCGTCGTCAGAGCGCGCAACACCACATCGTGGATCGCCGCCGGTTGGTTCGCGTCGCGCACGAGTACAGAGCGGGCGGCATCGACCGCCGCTTGGTTGCTGGTCATGAGGTGGTCACCGTCTCCCCGTCACGACCAGCCGCGGCCAGTCGCCAACCGTATTGCCGCTGGTAATAGTTGGAGAATGTATCCGAACCATCTCGGATTGCGCGCCACCAATCGTCATTCGTGACGTACCAGTCGATAGTATCGAAGAGTGTCCGATCGAATGAGCGGCGTGGCTCCCAACCAAGCTCGTCGCGAATCTTGCGCCAGTCGAGAGCGTACCGCCGGTCATGTCCGGGGCGGTCGGGGACGAAAGCGATCAGCGATTCCGGCCGGTCAAGGTGAGCCAGAAGCGCGCGGACAACTTCGATGTTGGGCCGCTCGTTGTCGGCACCGATGTTGTAGATCTCACCGGCGCGTCCACCGCGCAACACGCGGTTGATGGCGGCGGCGTGGTCCTCGACATGGAGCCAGTCGCGGACTTGCAACCCGTCGCCGTAGACAGGCAGCGGTTCGCCGCGCAGCGCGTTGGTGACGAAGAGCGGGACCACCTTTTCCGGGTATTGGCGCGGTCCGATGGTGTTGGCGCCGCGGGTGATCAGGACATCGACATTAAAAGAAACGAAGGACGAGCGGCAGAAGAGTTCGCCGCCGGCCTTCGCCGCCGCATACGGCGAGCGCGGCAGGAGCGCGTCTACTTCTTTCGAGAACGAGCCTTCTGGGATGTCGCCGTAGACCTCGTCGGTGCTCACCTGCACCATGCGACGACCGTGGCGCCGCGCCGCGTCCAGCAGCACGTAGACGCCGTGGACGTTGGAGCGAATGAAGGCGCTGGGATCGAGCAGCGACCGATCGACGTGGGTCTCCGCCGCGAAGTTGACGATCGCGTCGCTTTCGGCAACCAACTCGTCGACTAGCGCGGCGTCGGCGATGTCTCCGTGCACGAAGCGGTGGCGGGGATCACCCTGCACATCCAGCAAGTTGGCCGGGTTGCCCGCGTAGGTCAGCAGGTCAAGCGTGGTGACGCTGTCGTCGGAGTACCGATCCAACACCAACCGCACGAACATGGAGCCGATAAACCCGGCCCCACCGGTAACAAGAATCTTCACGCCTGCTCCCTTCTGACTGATGGAGGGCCGAGGTTCGAGGGCCGAGGGCCGAGAAAGAAACGAACTCGGCCATCGAACCTCGAACCCCGGGTTTTTTCTTGAGGGCCCTACGTCGTCATCCCAAGTTCCGCCGCCAACCTCGGCACATACTCCATCGTCGCCTCTCGCCACGGGCGAAGGGTGACGCCCAACTCAGCCGCGCGGCGGTTTACCAGTGTGCTGTTCTGCGGCCGCTTTGCCGGTAGTGGGTAGCGCGCCAGGAACTCCGGCGTCGTCGTTGGGCGGACCAGCGACGGGTCCAGCCCGGCGGCTTCGGCAACCGCAACCGCGAACTGGTGGCGGCTGGTGCTGCCCTCGTTGGTGAGGTGAAAGGTGCCGGCCGGTTGCCGCGCGGAGAGGGCGACCAGCGCCTCGGCGAGGTCGCCCGCGAACGACGGCGAGCCTACCTCGTCGTCGACTACCTCCATCACGCCACGGTCGCGGAGCACCGTCAGGACCGTGCGCGGAAAGTGCTTGCCGGCGCCGCCATAGACCCAGGCCGTGCGCGCCACCGCGAAGCCGTCGTCTTCGCCCAAAACCGCCTCTTCGCCGGCCAGTTTGCTACGGCCGTACACAGAAATGGGGTCGGGCGACGCCTCCTCATCGTAGGGAGCGCCACCCGTGCCAGGGAAAACGAAATCGGTACTCACCGCGAGGAGCCAGGCGCCCGACGCCCGCGCCGCCCGCGCGACGTTCCGGGCGCCATCGGCGTTGATGAGCATCGCTCGGTCCGGATCGCGCTCGCAGCCATCGACATCGGTGTAGGCGGCGGCGTGAATCACCAGCCGCGGTCGCATCTCGGCGACGGCCCGCTCGACCGCGCTCTCGTCGGCGATGTCGACGACCACGTCGACGCCCGGACCGGCGTGGGCGCCAAGTCCGCGCGGTTCGTCGCCATTGCGCACCAGTGCCTCGATCAGGTAGCCGCCGAGTTGCCCCCCGGCACCGGTCACGAACACTCGGCGACGCGTCTCCACCACCACCTCAAATCAATCCGACGTGGGCGTGGTCGCCTAGCATCAACCGGACTGCTTGTGGTCGCTGCGCGGAGCGCTCGACCACGACTTCCTTGCCAATCAGCGAGTCGGCAATGCGGACGCCGATGCCGCTGATCGCGCTGTCGCTGAGGACGATCGAATGCTCGATCTCGCAGTCGGTCAGCGCGCATCGCTCGCCGATCGCCGTAAATGGGCCGACATAGGCGTTACGCAGCGTAGTCCCAGCGCCGATAATGGCCGGTCCGCGGATCGTGCTCTCGATGACGGTCGCGCCAGGCTCGATGATGACCTCGCCGACGATCTGGGAGAGCGCATCGACCTCACCATCGACCCGGCGACCGATCATCGCCAGGACGACTCGGTTCGCTTCGAGCATGTCGTCTTTTTTGCCGGTGTCGACCCACTCGTCACCGATCACCGACGACTCGACGACGAAGCCCGCGTCGATCAGTCCCTGGATCGCCTCGGTGATCTCCAGTTCGCCGCGCCCGGACGGCTTCAGGGTCGGCGTGATCTGATGGATCTCCGGTCCGAAGAAGTAGACGCCGACGATGGCCATGTCCGAGATGGGTTCCTTCGGTTTCTCGACCAGCCGCAGCACCCGCCCCTGATCGTCGAGGACGGCCACACCGAACGCGGACGCATCGTCCACGCGCTTGAGCAGGATCTGCCCGGCGGCATTTCCCGTCATGAATCGCCTGGCATGCTGGGCGATCCCTTGTTTGAGGAAGTTGTCGCCGAGGAACATACAGAAGGGGGAGTCGCCGAGGAACTCGCGCGCGGTCATCACCCCGTGCGCCAGACCGAGGGGGGCGGTCTGCTGGATGTAGGTGATCTCGGCGCCGAAGGCGCTGCCGTCGCCGACCGCCGCCTCGACCTGGGCGCCGGTATCGCCGGTGACAATTGCGATCTCGCGGATGCCAGCGGCGACGAGTTGCTCGAGCGCGTAAAAGAGCACCGGTTTGTTGGCGACGGGGACCAACTGCTTGGCGCCGGTCGCGGTGAGCGGTCGTAACCGTGACCCCTTGCCGCCAGAAAGCACCAACCCTTTCAGTTCGCGGGTGGGCTCCTTGCCATTGGGGCGGGTCACCGGGGCGATCTCAGTCTGCACGTCGGTCATGAATGCTCCTCAGAAGCGTTTGTCGCCCGCGCGACGACCGGCCGACGCCTGCTCCACACCCGCGGCCCGGGCGTAGAGTCGGTCGATGTACTCGATCAGCATACGCCGTGCGCTGAACCGCGGCGCCACAGTGCGGATCGCCTCTTTCGCCAGCGCGATCCAGGCATGCGGCAGGCCATCCGGTCCGCGGTCGTAGTAGAGGGGAACGACTCGCTGCTCAAGCGTCTCGTAGATTGCGTTCGCCTCTTCCTCGTCTTGCGCCTCGCCCTCCCTGGACGATGGAGAAATACCCCAGCCGTTGCGGTCGCCGGGTTCGTACCCCTCGATCCACCAGCCATCGAGGATGCTGCAATTCGGCACGCCGTTCGCCGCCGCCTTCATGCCGCTCGTCCCACTGGCCTCCATCGGGTAGCGCGGGTTGTTCAGCCAGACATCGACCCCGGCCACCAGAAGGCTGGCCAGCCCCATCTCATAGTCCTCAGCGAACGCGATCCGTCCGCCGAGGCGCGAATCTCGCGCCCGCGTGTAGATTTCCTGAATCAACCGCTTGCCATCCTCGTCGGCCGGGTGGGCCTTGCCGGCGAAGATGATCTGCACCGGGAAGTCCGGGTTGTTGACGATCCGCGCCAGGCGCTCGATGTCGGAGAAGAGCAGCGTCGCCCGCTTGTACGTGGCAAAGCGGCGGGCGAATCCGAGTGTCAGGGCGCCGGCATTCTGGAACGGGCCGGAGGAGAGCACCTGCCAGGCATCGAATTGCCCTTCGGTGTAGCGCCGCCGCGCGCGCTCGTCCAGTTCGTCGATCAGCGCGTGCTTGGATTGCAGATGCGCCGCCCAGAATTCCTCGTCCGGGATATTGAGGATGGTGTCCCAGACCGAGGCGTGGTCCGGTCGCTCGCGCCAGTCGCGCGGCAGATAGCGATCGTAGAGCCGGGCCAATGGGGAGGAAATCCAGGTTCGGAGGTGAACACCGTTGGTGATCGAGATAATCGGCACCTCCGACTCCGGTCGGTCCGGCCAGAGCCCGTGCCACATCTCGCGGCTGACATCGCCGTGCTTCTCGCTGACGCCGTTGGCGTGCCCGGCGAGGCGCAGCGAGAGGGCGGTAAAGTTGAACGCGTTCCCGCTCTCCGCGTGCCGGCCGAGGGCCAGAAACCGCTCCCGATTGAGGCCGAGCTGCGGCCAATAGGCCGAGAAATAGCGGTCCATCATCTCAGGCACGAAGACATCGTGCCCCGCCGGGACCGGGGTGTGTGTCGTAAAGACGGTGTTGGCGCGGACAGTCGCCGCCGCCTCATCGAAGGTGCTGCCGGCCGCAACCTGCTCCCGCACGCGCTCGAGCAGATGGAGGGCGGCGTGCCCCTCGTTCGCGTGCCAGTACGCCGGTTCGATCCCGAGCGCCCGCAACAGGCGCACCCCACCGATGCCGAGCACGATCTCTTGCCGGAGGCGATGCTCCCGGTCGCCGCCGTACAGCCGTGAAGCCAGCGCCCGCGTCCAGCTCGGATTGCCCTCCACGTCGGAGTCCAACAGATAGATGGGCACTCGGCCGACCTGAACTTTCCAGACGGCGAGCCGCAGCGGGATACTGCCGTTCTCCAAGTCGACCTCGATGAAGACTTCCTCCCCGTCGTCGCGGAAGACCTGGGTCGTTGGCTCGGCGCGAGGGTCCAGCGCGGCGGGGACATCGTGTTGCCAGCCACCGGAGTCGATTCGCTGGCGCAAATACCCCTGGCGATAGAGGAGTGAGACGCCGACCAGCGGCAGCCCCAGATCGCTCGCTTCCTTAGCGTGGTCGCCCGCCAGCACGCCGAGTCCACCGGAGTAGATCGGCAGCGCCCGGTGCAGCCCGAACTCGGCCGAGAAGTAGGCCACCCTTCGGTCGGCCAGCTCCGGACGGTTCCGGCCCACCCACGTCTCGCCATCGCGGGAGCTGACCATCGTGTCGAACTCGGCGACGATCTCGTCGTAGCTGCTCAGGAAGCGCGGGTTCTGGGCGGCTGCGTCCAGCCGTGCCGGATCGAGGCGATGCAGGAAGAGGACAGGGTTGTGCTCCACGACATCCCAGAGCACCGGGTTGAGTTCACGAAACAGGGCCCGCGCCGACCGGTGCCAGGTCCACCACAGATTGAACGCCAGATCATTGAGGCGAGCGATGCGTTCCGGCAGCTCAACCCGAGGCACGGCTAACGTTGCGACCATACAAGTGAGACTCCCGCACGGCTCCACGCCGCTGAACAAGATGTCATTCCCGACCACGCCTCAAGGCGGGGGCAACGCCGCTGTGACGAGATTGTCGAGTCAACGCAGAAGACCGCGACCGTTCGCTGGTCGCGGTCCGACACGATAGAGTACCGTTCGCGCCACGATTTGCCAACCGTGGGCGAAGTGGCGAGCCGACGCGCGGCTCCACGAGGCGCCCTCATGGAGCATTATGATCGACGCTACCGCTCCTCGAACACAACGTTCGCGCGGCACGCTCTGGATCAGCGGTGTGCTTCTCAGCATCCCCGCCATCTATTTCGCGGGCCGCTATCCGCTGCTCGGCAACGCTGATCGGCTCGCCGACCTCGGCAAACTCGCCGGGTACGGCGTTCCCGAGTTGGTCTTGTACCTCGCCGGACTCGCCGCGCTCACCGTTGGGTACGTGCTAGCGATCCGCACGCTGCGAGGGCGGCGGTTCCGCGAGGTCCGGCTACCGGTCCTGGCCATCAGCGCCGTTCTGCTCATCGCGTTCGCCACGCTCTACCCCGTCAACGCGATCGACCTGTTTATCTACGCCGTGCGGTCGCATCTCCTCACCAGCTACGGTTCGAACCCGAACGCGGTCGAACCCCAATGGTTCTGGGAATACGACCCATACGTCCGCTTCGCCTCGCGCGAGTGGGCCGACAACGTCTCCCCCTACGGTCCGCTCTGGAACCTCATCGCCTCGCCCGCCACGCTGTTCGATGGCGACCGCATCCTCGTTGCGCTGTTGATCTTCAAGGCGCTCGTCATCGTCAGTGCGCTCATCGTCGCCTGGTTCATCCACGACATCGTCGGTCACGATCGCCCTGGCGACGCCGCGGCGGCCACGGTCGCCTGGCTGTGGAACCCGCTGCTGCTGTGGGAAGGCATCGGCAACGGGCACAACGACGTCATCGTCATGCTGCCGGTGCTCGTCGCCATCTGGTGCTGGCGGCGTGCACACGACCGCTGGGTGCTCCCGTTGCTGGTCGCTTCCGTGTTGATCAAGTACGTCACCGCACTCCTGCTGCCCTTCGCGCTCGTCATGCTCTGGCACCGCCACCCAACCTGGCGCGAACGCCTCCGCCTCGCCGCGTTGTCCGTAGGATCGTCCCTGCTGATCGTCTATCTCACCCTCTACCCATACTTCGATCTCGACGCCCTGCGCGAGAGTTTCGCGGCACAGCGAGGGCTCTTCCTCACCTCACCGGGTGCGGCGATCGTCTCCATCGGCAACCGCCTCGACTGGACCATTGATGTCGCCTTCTGGACCCGGCGCGTCGGCGACATCGTGCTCGGCCTCATCACGCTCGTGCTCGTCGCGCTCGCGTGGCGGCGACGTCTCCGCCTCGAACGCGCGTTGTTCGAGGTGATGTTTGCGTTCTTGCTCGTCGCGAGTTGGAACTTTCGACCCTGGTATCTCATCTGGCTCGTCGCGCTGGTTGCGCTGGTGCCGCTCGGTTGGCCGCAGCGACGGGTGACGGTCTGGACCGTCTCCGCGCTGCTCAGTTACGCCCACTACATCTGGATTCGGGAATGGTGGCCGTGGGATCGCTTCTCCTTCAGTTTGACCGGCATCGCCATCACGTTCGTCCCAGTGGTTATCGTGACCGGCACCGAGCTGCTCACCGGTCCATGGCGAACCGCGGCGAGCCCTCACCCCGGCGCTGACGCGCCACCCCTCAGCGGAGGAACGAGGGTCGAGGTTGGGGGTGAGGACCGCAACGCGGACGGCGCCTGCCTCAACTCTCACCGAGATAGGCTTTGCGGACCTCCTCGTTGCGGAGCAGCGCATCGGCTTTGTCGGCGAGGACGATGGTGCCGGTCTGGAGCACGTAGCCCCGGTGTGAGATCGCCAGCGCCATCAGCGCGTTCTGCTCCACCAGCAGCACGGTCGTGCCCTGGCGGTTGATGTCCTGCACGGTATGGAAGATCTGCTCGACCAGGATCGGCGCCAGGCCCATCGACGGCTCGTCGAGCAGCAGCACGCGCGGTCGCGCCATCAGCGCCCGCCCGATCGCCAGCATCTGCTGCTCGCCGCCGGAGAGCGTGCCCGCTTTCTGCCCTGCGCGCTCCTTGAGACGCGGGAAGAGCATGTAGACGCGTTCGAGGTCGGCCGGGTCCGTGCCCCGATGCACGAACGCGCCCATCTTGAGGTTCTCGAGCACCGTCATCCGCGGAAAAACGCGCCGCCCCTCGGGCGATTGGGCGACGCCCATCGCCGCAACCTTGTGCGCCGGCTGCCCGTTGATTCTCTTGTCGCGCAGTTTCACCTCGCCGCTGCGCGGCGAGAGCAACCCAGAGATCGTTTTCAGCGTCGTGCTCTTCCCCGCGCCGTTGGAGCCGATCAGGGTGACGATTTCCCCCTCCTCGACCGTCAGCGAGACGCCCTTTAAAGCGTGGATTTGCCCGTAGTAGGTGTGAATGTCGTTGACTTCGAGCATGGAAGCCATGGAGTGCGTTACCTCGCTTGGTGTGGGTGGATAGAGAAGGGGTGCGCGCCCACGACATACCCGTCATTCTGAGGAACGAAGAATCCCCGCGCGAAGCGCTCGCCGTCGAAGACGGCGTTCTTGCTGCGACCGAGTGGAAATCCGGAGCAAGGAGTCCCCGGGACAATGGCACTAACGCGCAGCGCTTCGCGCGGGGATTCTTCCCGCTGGTCAGAATGACCGCTCTCACGAGAGAGCTGTGTGGGACACATTCGCTGTGACGAACTACCGAGCGCAGGAGAGCCTGTCCCGCTCGTCAGGAAGGAAATCACTTGTTCAGGAGAACTGGTGTCTTCGAAACGAGAGATTTCTCGCTGCGGCTCGAAATGACAATGGGTTTGAGCAGCAACCTTGCACCGGGCTTTCATCGTCACGGCGCCGCCTCCGCGACAGGCACGCTGCCGGGCGCCGGTTCGCCTTCGCTCGCGGCCTTGCCGAGGTATGCCTCGATGACGCGCGGGTCGCGGCGGACCTCAGCCGGTGTGCCGTCGGCGATCTTGATCCCGTGGTCGAGGACCGCGACCTGGTCAGAGATACCCATCACCACTTTCATGTCATGCTCGATCAAGAGCACGGTCAGGTCCAGGTCGCGCCGTATCTGGTCGATAAAGCGCGTCATGTGCGCCGTCTCGCGCGGATTCATGCCGGCGGTCGGCTCGTCCAAGAGCAACAGCTTCGGGTTGCTTGCCAGTGCCCGCGCCACCTCCAACCGCCGCTGATCGCCGTAAGCGAGGTTCTTGGCGGTCTCCCGGTCCTTGCCACGCAGTCCCACGTAGTCGAGCAGCTCGCGCGCTTTTATCCGCGCTTGCCGCTCCTCCTCCTTGACCCAGCCGGGGCGCAGCATCGCGCCGACGGCGCTGGCCCTGAGCTGGCTGTGCATCCCGATCAGCACATTTTCGAGCGCCGACATGTTGGCGAAGAGCCGGATGTTCTGGAAGGTGCGGGCAATGCCCTGGCCGGTCACCTGGTCGGGCCGCAGCGACCCGCCACCGTACCACCGCTCCGGCGCGATGATCGAGGCGCCGTTGAAGCGGATCTCGCCGCTGCTCGGCCGATAGATACCGGCGATCATGTTGAAGAAAGTGGTCTTCCCGGCGCCGTTCGGGCCGATGACGCTGGCGATCGCGCCGCGCGCTACGGCGAGGTCCACGTCGTCGACCGCAACCAGCCCGCCGAACCGCTTGCTGATGCCGCGCGCCTCGAGCACAACCTCGCTAGCCACTCCCGCCTCTGCCCTTCCCGCCATGTCCTAGGCCCGTCCTTCCTGGACCGGTTCCTGCTCGGCCTGGATGTCGTAGAGGGGTTGATCCTCCTGGACGGAGATGTCCTCGTCGTCGGGCCGCAACTCAGCCCGGCGCCGCGCGCTGGGGAAGAGACCGCCGGGCCGCAGCAGCATGATCAGGACGAGGGCGAGGCCGAAGATCAGGAAGCGATCCTGCGCGAGACTGTGCTTCTGGAGAAACGACCAACCGATCTGATCACCCAGCCAGTGGAGCGGCGTGTTGAGCGCTTCGGCCAGGATGCGGTCGAAGCTGCCGATGATGATCCCGCCGGCTATGGCGCCGTAGACGTTGCCGATACCGCCGAGGATGACCATCGCCAGGATGATGATCGAGACCGAGAACTGGAACTGGTCTGGGTAGACGACGCCGACGTACCCAGCGTAGATCGATCCCGCGAACCCGGAGAAGGACGCGCCGAGCGCGAAGGCCCACAGCTTGGTGGCAACCAGGTTGATGCCCATGCTGGCGGCGGCGATCTCGTCCTCACGGATCGCCTGCCAGGCGCGCCCAAGCCGGGAGTCGTAGAGCCGGGTGATCAGGAAGAGCGAGAAGAGTCCGACGGCTAGTATCAGCCAGAACCAGTTCCACTGATTGGTCGTATTGAACCCGATCTCACCACCGCCCGGCAGGGGGATCGATGGTGGTCCGGCAACCTGGCCGATGCCGCGCGGACCGCTGGTGATGTTCTCGGCATTGGTGAAGAAGTCAGGCACGATCTCGCCGAAGCCGAGCGTGACGATGGCGAGGTAGTCACCGCGCAAGCGCAAAGTCGGCGCCCCGAGCAGGACACCGAAGATGGCTGCCGACACCCAGGAGACCGCCATCGCCGGCCAGAACGATTGGACAAATTCGGGCACCCAACCCTTCTGGACGAAGATGCTGCTCGGCGAGGTGAGAAAAGCGTTGGTGTAGGCGCCGATGACGAAGAAGGCGACGTAGCCGAGGTCGAGCAGACCGGCGTAGCCAACGACGACGTTGAGCCCCATCGCCAGGATCGTGAAGATCAGGATCGAGATCCACGCCCCGAGCCAGCCGATGTTGAACAAGCTGTCGATGAGCGGATAGAGCGCCATCATCACGGTGCCGACGATGACCCACTGGAGGCGACGCCTGCTTTCCTGTTTCTGCTCCGCTTGCCACTGCGCCTCGACGGTGGCGTAGTTCGCGGCGGTCGTTGCGCTGGTTGCCATTGCCTCTCCTCTCCGGCGATCGCGCCCGGTCTAGACCTTGTCGGCTGTCGCCTGGCCGAAGAGCCCGGACGGCCGGAAGATGAGCACGAGGACGAGAATGCCGAAGATCACCGAGTTGGTCCACTGCGCCCCCCAGCCAGAGACGTAGGTGGGGATGAAGCCGTCGCTCATCGACCAGATCAGCCCGATCGCGCAGCCGCCGATGACGGCCCCCCCGAGGTTGCCGATACCGCCCAGCACCGCGGCCGTGAAGGCGTACAGCCCGTACTGGAACCCCATCTGGAATCGCGCCGAGTTGTTGTAGTAGAGCGCCACCATGCCGGCCGCGCCGGCCAGCGAGCCGCCGAGCAGGAAGGCCACCGCGATCGTCCGATTGATGTCGATGCCCATCAGCGCCGCCGCCTCGCGGTCCTGCGCGGTCGCGCGCATCGCCTTGCCG
>JACDBO010000403.1 GCA_013694885.1 Chloroflexia bacterium
CCTCCCAACTCGTCTCAATCGCGAGATCGACCGTCGCACCCGCGACAAAGCCAGGACCGAGGCCCACCGTCAATGGGGCAAGTTCCCGCAGCGGCTGGGGCGCGGTCCGTTTCCGCATCCGAGCATCGATAAGCACGTCGGGTCGCAGCACGTCGAGCACGGCGGCAAGGTCGGCGACGATTACCGGCATGACGACCCGCGCGCTTAACGTGGCGGTGAGCACGTCGCCATCGTCGATACGGACCGCCGACACGCCATCCAGGTCGGCACGACCGTCGACGACCGCATCGGCGAAGGCCATGCCCCGCCGCGTCGTCGTCGGCTGCGGGTCCTCGCGGATGGCGACGGCGTAACCCGCGGCGAAAAGTCGGTGCGCCACCGCCGAGCCGACATCGTTGGCGCCGAGAACAAGGATGGTCGGGACGTCGTTCATGCGGGGATTATCGCCGGTCTTGCCGTGTTCGAGCACCGTCGCGGTAACATCTCGCTTATCAGCGAGCCGACACCAGTTCTCGACACGCGGACCGGATGCGTCGCCGGGCGCACCGTGCGCGACTCTCGTGCCTCCAGGCCGCTACCCGTCAGCACGGTACCGGGAGGACAATCAGGGCCCTAACAACCCGCATGGTTGCCCCAACCGGTAAGTGCGCAGTCGTCGAAGGTGAGGCAACCGCAGTGGAGACTCTCTTCCAGCACCGTGCGCATCCGTTGGGCACGAACGATGATAGCGTCGATCTCGTCGAACTTTCGCCCGGCGAGCGCTCGCCAGCGTACCGACGCCGTCGCGTCATCGGGGAAGCTGTGAAAAAGCGCCCGGATCTCGGCGATGGTGAACCCCGCTTCTTGCGCCATGCGCACGACCGTCAGGCGTGTCAGCACGTCAGGCTCGTACCGTCGCTGACCGTTCAGGCGTCGCGGCTCCGGCAGCACCCCGACCCGCTCGTAGTAGCGGATCGCCGACGGTTGAAGGTCGGCGCGCTGGGCGACTTCGCCGATGCCCAGATTCATCATCTCGTGGCTCCTCTTGACTTAAAGCGTGGTTGAACTCGTAGGGTGAAGTCTACGATCACTTGCCAATGTCCGGCGACTCGATCACCGAGAGGGGAGACCTGTGAGTACGGAAACAACGCAGTTGGCCGACGCGGAAGCGATCGCCTGTAATCTGCTGGGACGGGAGTTCGCCGAGCGAAAGGAGGCGATCACCCGCGAGTTGCTCGCCCACGTTGAGCGTGTGGACGAGCTCCCCGACGGCTTCGCCTACCGTTTCCCGGCGGCCGAGCCGTGGTCCGCGAAGGTCTTCGACTTCATCGCCGCCGAGCGGCAGTGCTGCCCGTTCTTCACCTTCGAGGTGGTCTTCGGGCCGAACGACGGCCCGCTCTGGCTCCGGCTTCGCGGTGGAGCCGACGTCATGGCGTTCATCGCGGCCGAACTCGCCGGCGGCGACGTCAGTCCCGCGGGGCGTACATGATGATCCCGACGCCGACGAGGGCGACCATCGCGCCGATCACGTCGTAGCGGTCCGGGCGGACACCATCGACCCACCACCCCCATGCGAGTGCCAGGGCGACGAAGACACCCCCATAGGCGGCGTAGACGCGACCGAAATGGGCGTCGGCGGGCTGCAAGTTCGGTAACACGCCGTAGAGGAACAGGATCAGACCGCCGAGCGCGCCGAGCCAGACGCTGTGGCTCCGAGAGAGCCACAGCCAAACGAGGTAGCCTCCGGCGATCTCGCAGAGACCGGCGAGGGCGAAGAGCGGGAGCGAGCGGGCGACAGCGGCGGTATCCATACCGCACAGGATAATCGGCCAGTACCTCCCAGACCATCGGTGCGCAGAGATATTGACAACTATCTATATCTAGGCTACGATGCGGGCATGAGCACGAAGACGCGGCCGGCCGGTTGTTGCGAAGACCCGAATGAACCGATCATGCTGCCGAGCGCCGAGCGTGATCGGCTGGTTGGAGTGTTCAAGGCGTTGGCCGACCCGACGCGGCTCGATGTCTTTCGCCTGATCGCGGCCCAGGAGGCGCCGATCTGCGCCTGCGACGTCGTCGACCGCTTCGCGGTGAGTCAGCCGACGATCTCCCATCACCTCCGAGTCTTGCGTGAAGCTGGGTTGATCAGTGTCTCCCGTCGCGGCGTGTGGGCATATTACGCCGCCGACACTCGAGGTGTGGCGTTGCTGCGGGAGTCACTGGACGCCTTCGCTCCGGTACGGTTGGAAGCCGCCGGCTGAGACACTGTTATTGGCGCTGAGAGATAGACGTTTGTCGATAGAAGGAGATTTTCCATGAGCACCGAGGTTCAGCCGCTGGCACCGGACGCACTGCGCGAGAACGTGCGCGAGAAATACGCCGAGCGCGCTCGCCAAGTTGCCGCGTCGCCCGATTGCGGCTGCGGACCCGCTTGTTGCCGGACCGAAAGCGGCGATCCGGTGACGTCTGGCCTCTACGAGGCCGATGAGATTGCCACTGTGCCTGGCGCCGCGATCGAGTCGTCGCTCGGATGCGGCAACCCGACTGCCCTCGCTGATCTGCATCCGGGCGAGGTCGTGCTCGACCTGGGGAGCGGCGGCGGTATCGACGTCCTGCTCTCGGCCAGGCGCGTCGGCGCGACTGGGTTCGCCTACGGGCTGGACATGACCGACGAGATGCTCGCCCTTGCCGAGCGGAACAAGACTGAGGCGGGCGTCACCAACGTAGAGTTTCTGAAGGGCCACATCGAGGAAATCCCCTTGCCCGAGAACACCGCCGACGTGGTCATCTCCAACTGCGTCATTAACCTGGCGAGCGACAAGGGACAGGTGCTGCGCGAAGCATTCCGTGTGCTGAAGCCGGGCGGCCGCTTCGCCGTCTCCGACGTGGTCGCGCAAGGCGAGTTGCCCGCCGATCTGCGGCGCGACATGGAGGCGTGGGTTGGGTGCGTCGCCGGCGCGCTGGAGGAGCGGGAATACCGCCGCCTGCTCACCGACGCGGGCTTCACCGCCGTCGAGCTGCAAGTCACCCGCGTCTACGACCCGCGCGAGCTGGCGGCGAGTATCGGCACCGACGGTGGCTGCTGTGGCGGCAATGCGCCGACTTGGGACGACTCGGCGTTCGCCCGCTTCGAAGCCAGTGGCGGCCGCGTTGTCAGCGCCTTCGTCCGGGCCCGGAAGCCGTAGGCAGCTGCCGCATCGACCCGCCGCAACAGGTAACGGCGCGGTCGCCGACTTCATCGTCTACCAGGTCTTCGTGGCGATGAGCCTGGAAAGGAACCGTGATGGGAAGCCCCTTTGCCGAACCGTCGAGAGACCGCGAGGTCGTGGTCGCGCTCGTCACGAGGGAGGCTGCCGAAGAGTGTGCGCCCGATGACTGTGTGCTCCATCCGGTGCTCGATGTCTGCGCCCGAGAGGCGGTGACGACGCTGTGGGACAGCCGGATCAAGACGTTCGTGCCGCTGCTGGCGCTGCGCCGCGTTCGGTCTTGCTTCCGCGCTGGCAGTTGTGCCACGAGCGACTGGTGAGCGTAGACCGCCCATGACGACCACCCACAACACAAGCCGCGTCCTGTTTCTCTGCACGCACAACAGCGCCCGCTCGCAGATGGCGGAGGGTCTGTTGCGGGTGGTCGGCGGCGCCAGCGTCGACGCCTTCAGTGCCGGCACGGTCGCCACGGCCGGCCGGCCAGAGGCTGTCGCGGTGATGATGGAACTGAGTATCGACATTGAGGCGCATGAGTCCAAGACGCTCGAACGCTATCTCGGCGAACCGTTCGATGAGGTCATCACCGTCTGCGACGACGCGAATGAGACGTGCCCGCTGTTCCCCGGCGCGCGTCACCGGCGCCACTGGTCGATCGACGACCCTTCGCGGGTGTCGGGACCGGAGGATGAGCGGCTGGCCGCGTTCCGCAAGGCGCGGGACGAGCTGCTGCGCCGAATCGAGACCGAGTTGCTGCCCCGTTTGGCACCGCCGGATTGAGGAACACGCATCAACGGCGGTTGGTCCAAGGGTCCATTGGTCTGCGAATCGCTGGGCATCGACGCATCGATGCCGGGTAATCAGCGCAGGTTGCGGGTGTTCAGCTCGTCGCGCAGGGCGCGGAGTGACTTGTGGGTTGTGCGCAGCTCGTCGATCAGCTGGCGCCATTCGTCGCCGCGCTCGTTGGTTTCCAGCAACCGCTTGATCCGGGCCAGGTACTCGGCGGCCTCGCGGTAGCTAGAGCGCTCACGGTGGGCGATGAAGCGATCGGCGGTGCGCCGGTAGATGCGGATCGACTCGTTGGGGACATCGCGCTCGGCGGCCTGGGCGACGCGGATGTCGAGCGCGCCCGCAGTCCAGGAGCTGATGGGCCAGGCCGCGCGCGATTGTCCGTGCGCGCGCTCCACCTGGCCGAGCGATGCGATCGCGGCCGCAACATCGCCTTCGGCCAGCGCGATCTCGGTAAGCAACGGCCAGGCCTTTTGGTCCCGAAGTGCCTTGATGAGCTCGCTCCGCACCGTCGTCCAGGTGCCCTCCACCTGGCTGGCCAGCGTCGCGGCATCCTTGACGGCCTGATAGGCGGACATGATGGTTTGCTGTGAGAAGCGCCGCCGTGCCATCTCCAGCGCCTGCCGGGGCCGGTCGAATTGGGTGTTCCGCGCGCTAAGCCACGTCAGGTAGCCGGCATCCTGTTGGGCGGAGGCGCCTTCGGTCTCCCAGAGGCGGGCGTCGACGAGATTGAGCCCGGTATCGACGTGGTCAGCTCCCCGCGCGATCAGCTGATCAGCGAACTCAATGAGACTCTGGGGTGACGTCAGCTTTCGCGCGGCCAGCGCGACCGCTTCCTGGACCCGATCCAGCTCGAGGAGGGCGGAGGAAACCTCCGGCCAGAGCTCGGCATCCCGGTAAAGCTGGAGCAGGGCCTCCTCGTCGAGGCCGGCGGCTTCGGCGAGCATGACCTGGAACCCCACGGCGGCGCGCCGGACCCATTCCCGGCTCCACTCGTGCTCGACGGCGGATGGCACCTCCCGTAACCAATCGATCAGCCATTGCCGTTCCTCCGCGGTCGCGTTTCGGGCGACCGCGTCAGGACCCTCGTCTGAGATGCCGGTGCCACCGGCATCAACGACATCGAATCGCCAGATCTCGGCGATGACCTGGATGACCTGCCGTCGAACGTCTGGTGGGAGTTGATCTTCCTCTGGCAGGGTGGCCTGCGCGTCCAGACAGCGGGCGAGACCTTGGTCACACAGGGTCACGACCTGGCCAAGCTCTCCCTCCTCGTCGTGGACGAGCCAGAAGTGCTCGATCATTGCGGTCGCCAGGGCCGCGAACACGCTGCCGGCGTCGGCCCAGCGACCGGCGGCAGCGTAGCGCTCGGCCAGGGCGGATATCGGTCCCACCTCGGTCACGATGCGGAGCGCGGCCTTCCAGTCGTCCGGGCGGGCGCCGCGAAACGCGGCCTCCACCTGCCTCCCGATCGTGGTCACGTCGAAGGACACGGTGCTCGGCGAGCCGGGTTCGGCGTCGGGCGCCAAGGGCATTGGAAGGTCAATCAGTCGTTCGAGGTCCGGCTCCTGATGAACCATCAACTCGATGAGGGCGACCAGCTCTTCGCGGCTCTTCTCCGCCAGGAGTGTCGCCATCGGCGCCCGCTCGACGAACGATTTGGGATCGTCGATCCAGGCCAGGAGCAGGGCGACGACATGCTTGCAGAACCCGCCGCGAGGGCAGGTGCAGGACCATGCGAGCGGGTTGTCGGCGCCGTGCCCATCGGCGGGGGCAAGTGTCGCGGCGACACGATATGGGTCCTCCTCGGAACCCCAGCACCAGGCGCGGAGCTGGTTGCCGACGAGAACGGGATCGACGATCGCGCCGCGGCGGAAGTAGGACCGACCGCGGGTGAAACTCCCGCTGTCCGTCAGCTCCTTGATGCCGTCGTGCTCCAGCGGCGCGAAGCGGCTGGCGGGATCGTCGAGCGCGAGTTGGGGGGAAGGTGGCTGACGGGTCATGGCCATCTCTCGGCAATGAAGTCGGTGGCGCGACGACGGTGGCGGTTCCGGGGAGCGTAGGCGAGCGCGGCTGGGCGAGGTATCCGCTGGAGGACGCTCCAGGTCTGACCGGCGAGGACGCCGAGGCAGACGGCGACGAGGAGCAGGATCGGCAGATGGTAGCGGGCAAAGTCGGCGCGAAGGCCGAGGATGGTGACGGCGGCTTGGCCGGCGAGCACCGTTGTCGCGAGCGCGTGACCGCTCCAGAGACCGTGCCGAATCACCAGCGCACCGAGCATCACGAGTCCCGCGACGGCGAGGGCGAGTTCGATGCCACGCGTATCCCAGACGATGCCGAAGCGCTCGTTGAGCTGGGCGCTGAGTCGGCCGAGCGCTGTCCAGTCGTTTCCGAGTTTGACGCCCACGCGCTGGAATGCTTCCAGCCGGGTCTCGACCGCCGCGTGCGGCCAGGCTTCGCCTTGTAAGTCCATACCGAGCCGCCGAAAGTCGAGCATCGCGCGGCTGTTGGCGAGCGGGGCGGCCCAGAGATACGGATAGACGGCGACGAAGACGGCGCCGGCGACGACCGGCACTGACAGGAGCTGCCATCCAAGCCGGTATGGTGGCGAAGCTGGCTCTCCCGCGCGGCGTGTGCCCACGAATCTGGCGACGAGGGCCGCTCCGCCGAGGAGCGCGAGCGGGAAGGCGACGAGAAGTGGGCTGAGCTTGGTGGCGCCGCCGAATCCGAGCAAGGCGCCGAGCAGCAGCGCCCGCGACCAAGTTGGGCGGTCGGCAAGCCGGTAGGCGGCGAAGGCCGCGAGCGCGACCAGCAGCACGAGCAGCGCGTCGGAGCCGGCGAACGTGGCGTAGTGGCCAAGCAGTGGATTCGCGCCGAGCACGAGCGCGGCGACGAGACCACCGAACCGGTTTGTCAGCCGCGTGGCGAGGACGTAGGCGACGACGACGGTCAGCGCGGCGACGATCGCGGTGGTGCGCCGCCCCGCGGCTAGGTCGGCCGGGTCGGGCGCGTTGCCATGCCGGACGTTCCATGCCTCGTCGCGGTCCATGTCCCAGAAACCGTTGGTGTCGAGGTCGCGGCCCTGGAGGACGAGACCGGCGCCCATTACGTACGACGCCAGCGGCGGCTGGGCGCGGAGCCGGGAGCGCTCGTCGAGTGACGCGCCGCGCCGCCGCCAGGTGCCCTCATCCCAATACGGACTGAGTGGGTCGACCAGTTCCCGGAGGTAGACGGCACGGTGAATCCAGCGCGCCTCGTCGCGGTGGAGCGGCCGGTCGTCGACGGTGGCGAGGAACTGCCAGCAGACGACGACGAAGATCGCCGCCGGGACCAGGAGGCCGTTGCCCATGATCGCGGCACCGAGGCGGGCGACAAGGGCGTGAGCGTTGGACCCGGTCAGCGGGCGGGCACGCGGGGAGATGGAGATGGCGGGGCGTCGGAGCATCGAATTGTCCGGTTCAAGCCGATGACGGTCTGACTGGAAGCGCCATCCGGCAGCATCGTGGCAGTTCCTCGGATTCTACGCGGAGCGCGCGCGATTTTCTCAGTTCCGATACGGCGCTCTCTCCGTAGTACGTAGGTGATCACGTAGCAACGCCCCTGAATGCATCAGTAATCGTGATTCCGTGATTCTGCCGATGTGATTGCCTCGGGCCGAGCCCAGAATGGCAACCAGTGGCGGATGGCCACGGACGTGAAACGACAAGGCACACGAAAGGAAACGAGATCGTGGACCAGATGTGGTTGAACAACACAACGAGAAGTGAAGGAATCAGCGGAGAAGTGGAGATGCTAGTTCAGCGAAGGACGATCGGCGGCGAGGAGATGACGCGCCGTGGACTGATGACCAAGGCGCTCGGCCTTGGCGCGGCGGTGATGGCCGCTGGCG
>JACDBO010000406.1 GCA_013694885.1 Chloroflexia bacterium
CGGCGGGGCCGGTAGTCGGCCAGGCGTAGCCGCGGACGATGGCGACCGGGCGGGCCGCGAGTTTGTGCATGACCAGCTCGGCGGCGGCGGCCAGTTCGTCGGCGACCGCCAGTACCGACGCTCGCAATTCGTAGCCCGCGGCGTCGCGCTGGCCGCGGTAGTCGGCGAGGGGGGCGATACCGGCGACCCCGATGGCGACGTTGACGATGCCGGCGCGCCAGGGACGCCCGAACGAATCGGTGACGATCACGCCGACTGGATGCTCCGCCTCCTCAGCCTCCGGGAAGAAGCGGGCCGTGAGCGCCGCGCGGATCGCCTCGGCCGAGGCGTCGGGATCGCGCGGGAGCAAGCAGACGGTCTCCGGCGCGACGTTCGAGGCGTCGACGCCGGCGTTGGCGCAGACGAAGCCGTGGGCGGTCTCAGCGATGATGATGCCGTTGACCATCCGCACGATCCGCGTCGCCTCACGCAGGACGACCTCGACTTGCCGGGCGTCTTTGTCAAAATCGGCGGCTAACCGCTCCGCCAGCGCCGACGGCTGGACGGTCCGCAGGTCCACGAGTCGCCCTTCGGCCTTGCTGACGATCTTGTGGGTGACGGCCACGACATCGCCGGCGACGAGCCCGCCGGCGGCGGCCAGCGCGTCGCCGATCAGCTCCGCCAGCGGATCACCGGGGGAAACCTCCGGCAGGCCGCCGATCCCGATGATCCGCACCTCATCGCCCGGTGCAGTCACGCTCGGCACAGCGTCGCCTCCGCGCTGATCTGCGGCGAGCGCAGGAGCTGGCGGCGCAGATCAACCGGCAGCATCGCCCAGTCGTCCGGGAAATCGAGGTCGAAGGCCGTGCCATTGGTTTTCACAACCGCAACGGGCAAGCCAAGGCGGTCAGCCTCGGCCAGGTGGCGAGGAAAACTCCGTTCGCCGAAGCCAAACGTGAAGGCGTTCGCGGCCGGCGCATATGGACCGTCGAGGCGCAGCAGCACCGCGTTAGTGCCGCAACCATGCCGGTCCGGCGCGAACACCAGCGGCGCGGATGCGGCGACGAACGCCTCGACATCGGTGGGGGTGAGGAGCGGCAGGTCGGCCGAGAGTGCGAGCATCGCCGTGGCGCCGCGCTCGAGTGCCCAGGCGCGGCCAACATTCAAGGCTTGATTGAGCCCAACGGCATCCGGGGGTTGGCGTACCAGCTCGACGCGATCTTCGAGCGCGGGGAAGGCGAGGGCCACCGCCGAGTCGGGTGTGACGACACCGACGCCGGCGACTCCCACCGCCCCGGAAAGCGCGTCGAGCACGGTGCGGAGCATCGCGCCGGTCAGGGCGACGCGCTCCTCCTCGTCGAACATCGCGCTCAGGCGCGTCTTGCCGCCACGCATCCCACGCACCGGCACGACCGCCAGCAGATTAGACATGGATCAATGCTCCGAGAGCAAACCTAGGGCCGAGTTGGGTGTTTTCTCGGCCCTCGAACCTCGTACCTCGAACCTCCGCCGGGGTGAGGGCAGATCGGCAATCAATCAGTCTCATACCGGCGCACCCAGGGCGCCCAAGGCGTTCAGCGATTCGGACGCGAGGCGGGCACGGTCGGTCGCGTCGCCCATCACCGTTCGCGTCACCACCGGCCTCATGCCGAGGGCGGCCACGGCGGCAGCGAGGTCCGCGTCGGCCTCATCGAGGACGAAGACCTCGACGAGACCGCTCAGGATGCGGGCGACGCCGAGGGCCGAGACCTCGTGGCCGAGGGTCGCCAGCATGCGGTCGGCCGGACCCTTGAGCGCCCGGCCGCCGACGATGGGACTGATGGCCACGACCGGTGCCGTCGCGGCGGCGAGGGCGTCCCGGAGGCCGGGCACCGCAAGGATCGGGCCGATGCTGACGATCGGGTTCGAGGGGCAGATGACGATGGCGACCGCCTCCGCGATGGCCGCAAGCACCTCCGGTGTGGGGCAAGCCTGGTCGATCCCGGCGAAGGAGATCCCGATGACGTCGTCCATTTGTCGCCGGGCGACGAAGTATTCCTGGAAATCGAGCTCGCTGGTCGGGGTCAGCACCCGGGTGGCCACCTCGTCGTCGGTCATCGGGAGCAGTCGGGCGGTGACGCCGAGGGCGGCGGCGAGCGCGGCGGTGACGTGCGTGAGGGAGTGGTCGGCGCGCAGCCGGGCTGAACGCAGGATGTGGGTCGCGAAGTCCTGATCCCCGACCTGGAACCACGGGGCCTCGCCATAGCGGGTGAGGGCGTCGAGCGTGTGGTGGGTGTCGTTGGCAATGCCCCACCCGGTCGCGGGGTTGGCGATCCCGGCGAGGGTATACATGACGGTATCGAGATCGGGGCAGATGCGCAGCCCGTGGTGCCAGAAATCGTCGGCGGTGTTGCCGATGACGGTCAGCGCATCGCCCGGCACGACGCGGGCCAAGCCCTGCGCCATCTTCGCCCCGCCGACTCCGCCCGCCAGCGCCACGACCCGTGTGTTCGACTCCGTCACGCTCTGTTTGCCTCTCGTTCCCGGTGTATCCTCCAACCAGTGTGAACGGTAGCACAGCCCTCGTGCCGAGGGAGGGTCGAGGTGCGAGCGCCGAGGGCCGAGCAGGAACCTGTTTTCTCGCGCCGCCCCTCCATTCGTTTCATATTCTTCCACGAAGGGAGGTTCGCGGTCCTATGCAGGGGGTTTCGCTGGCTGAGGCGGTGGCGCCGCTAGTGGTGGCGGTCGACGTCGGGACCTCGTCGGTGCGGGCGTTGCTCTACGACGGTTAGGCGCGGATGGTCAACGGCAGCGAGTGTCAGCTCGCCTATGACCTGCGGACCACGGCCGATGGCGGTGCCGAGGCCGACGCGGAGCGGACGTTCGACCTCACGCTGCACTGCCTCGACCGGCTGAACGAGCTCGTGGCTCCACGTGCGAGCGATCTCGGCGCCGTGGCCCTGACGAGTTTCTGGCACAGTCTGCTCGGGCTCGATGGCGACGGCGAGCCGGCGACACCTGTCTTCCTGTGGGCCGACAAGCGCTCCGGCCCGGACGTGGGGGCGTTGAAGGAGGAGCTGGACGAGCACGCGATCCACGCGACCACTGGGTGCGTTCCGCATTCCAGCTACTGGCCCGCCAAGCTGCGCTGGCTGCGACGGGTGCATCCGGCGACGGCGTCCAGCGTCCGGCACTGGGTCTCGTTCGCCGACCTGCTTGCACTGCGATTCCACGGCGAGCTGGTCACGACCGTTTCGATGGCCTCGGGGACCGGACTGCTCGATGTCCACCGCGCCGAGTGGCTGGACGAACTCCTCGACCGGCTCGATCTGAGGCGTGACGCGCTGCCGCGGCTGGTGGACCGCACCGATCCGCTGCCGCCGTTGACCGCGGCCTATGCCCGGCGCTGGCCGAACCTGGCCGGCGTGCCGTGGTTGCCGTCGATCGGCGATGGGGCGACGGCCAACGTGGGCGCCGGATGCGTCACGCCGGATCAGTTGGCACTGACGATCGGCACGTCGGGGGCGATGCGGGTCATCAAGCGATGCGACACGTTCGCGGTGCCGGCCGATGCCTGGTGCTACCGGCTGGACCGGGAGCGCATCGTCCTCGGCGGCGCGCTCAGCAACGGCGGCAATGTGGCTGCCTGGATCGCCGAGAAACACGGCGACGGCGACTTCGACGGGCTGACCGCGCGGGCGGCGACGCTGGAGCCGGACGGGCATGGGTTGACCGTCCTGCCGTTTCTGGCCGGCGAGCGGTCGCCGTCCTGGAACGACGAGGCGACCGGCACCATCCACGGTCTGACCCTGACGACGGACCAAGCGGATCTCTTTCGAGCGGCGCTGGAGGCGATCGCCTACCGGTTTGCCGGGATCTACGACGCGCTGGCCGACATCGCCGGCGCCGAGCACGTCATCCACGCCAACGGCGCGGCGATCTTGCGCTCCCCGCTGTGGCTCCAGATCATCGCCGACACGCTGAATCACCCGGTCGTGGCGTTGCGGGAGGAGGCGGAAGCGTCGGCGCGGGGGACGGCGATCTGCGCACTGGACGCGATCGGCGCCCGAAACGATCTGTCGCCGCCGCTGCCGATCGACGCCACCTACCTGCCCGACACGGACCGCCACCGTCGCTACGCCGCCGCGCGCCACCGGCAACGGCGCCTGGAGCTGGCGCTGTACCCACA
>JACDBO010000368.1 GCA_013694885.1 Chloroflexia bacterium
GACACAGCTCGCGTGGACCGAGTGACGGCCGGACGAATATCGACCTTCGGTTGGAGGGGCGCACGGCGTGCGCCCCTCCAACCGCGGTGTTCGTTGCGGATAACTCCACAGGTATCAAATTATCCGCTGAACCTGGTCTCTCGCACGGTCCGTTCGACATCACGACGATTGCCGCGACTGGACCGCGAGCCAGTCGCGGGCGATGACGATGTCGACCGGGAGTGCCACGCCGACAACGGCGGTGACAGCTCGGCGCAGGGCGGTGACAAACCGGTCGGCGACGCGACGCCGGGCCAGCTCGTGAGGGACGCCGATGACGAGCGAGCCGGTCGCGCCGCGCCCGACGATCATCGCGTCGCGGAGCCAGGTGTCAACGCTGGCCCGGTCGCCGCCAGCCCGCAGCTCGTCGAGCATCGCCGACCAGGCTTGGCGGTTGGTCAGCCCGCACTCCTCGATGATGAAGCTCGGTGGTGATGGGAACTCGACCCCGGCGTCGGCGGTGCCTGGCGACACTCCCCACCGTGTCGCCTCCCCCGGCGTCGCGGTCCGAGGAGGAACCGGCCGCGCTCGATCAACGCGGTTTGCGCAATCGTTGCCCGAGTCGCGTTTGGACTCGCCACTGCGACCGACGCCCGGGGTCGGCGCGGCCGCTATGGTCGGATGTCCACCCTGCCTCGTCCCGGCGGCGACCTCCGGCGGCGCACCCTCCCGCTCCCAACGGATCAGAATCTCCCGCAGGCGGCGGGGAGCGACGAACGTGCTGCCGGCGGCGACGGCGTCGTCAATGGCCGCCGCCAGCCACCCCCAGCCGGTGGCGCCGGTGGCATCGGCGGCCGGCGCGAATTGCCGGGCCAGCTCGCGCAGCAACCGGCGCTCGGCGGGGGTCGATGGCCGGGCGTTGGATTCCTCGAAATGGACGAGCGCTGTCGCTTCATCGCGGGTGTCGTCCGGTGGTGGATCGCTTCCGGGGCCGGCGCCGGGATCAATCGTCGCATGATTCACGGCATGTCGCTCAGTCGTCGTGGTTGTTCTTACTTGGTGATACGTCCTGTTGCTCGGCGCAACATTGGTCGGCCGACCGCTGCTGGTGGGGTCAACACTGCTTGGTTCGTTCTCGGCCGAACCAGTGTTGCTCCCGTCAACATCCGGGTCCAAACCAGTGTTGATCTTTGCAACAGAGGTTCCTTCACCTGTCGTTGTCTCGACAGCAGGGCTGTCATTGATGGTGTCGCTTGCTGGCGGCTCGGGTGTCGCGCTGTCACTCTCGGTGGGCAACAAAAAAACAGGGTCGGCGGTGGCCCGGCGCGAGGCATGGCCGGCGCGGCTGCGAGCCGAGGCGCGGTCCTCGTCGCGAGCGGTGCGCGCCGCGAGTCGTTGCCAGAGGTCGGTCTGCCGGAGGTCATCGAGGATCGCACCCCAGACGTTCTCGCCGTCGATCGGGGCGAAGCGGGGGGAGAAGATGCGGCGGACGTAGCGGTAGACGGCGCGGTCGCGGTCGGCGAGGGCGACCACGGCCAGCACGGCGTCGGTGGTCAGGTTAAAGCCGTCGCCGTGGTCTTTGACGCGGTAGAAGTTGTGGGGCACGCGCCAGCGGCGACCGCGCTCGTCGGTGCGCGGCACCATCTCCTTGCGGATCTCGATCAGGTCGAGGGCGACGAGGATCTTGTTGATTGTGATCAACTCGGCGCGGTCCTCGCCGTAGAAATCGGCCTCGCGCTGCTGCGAGGGGAAGGCGAAGCCGCGATGCGGCGATGTCTCGCGGCGGTCGGTCCAGACCGTGTAGGAGTTGAGGAGACCGACCCCCTTGAGCCCGATCAACGGCGCGTACTGGGTGACGATGCTGTTCCAGTGCCAGAACCAGCCGCGGCGGCGGACATCCTCGCCGCCGCGCGTCGTGGTCGCCGAGGCATCGCCGACGACTCCCGCAATCTCCTCGGTCGACGTCACTGGTGCCGGTTGCTCAGCCGCGGGTGTGGGCGTGGTGGGTTGTTGCGCGGCGGGCCGGTGCGGGACGCGCGGCCGCTGTCCCGTGCGGGTCAGACGCCGGGCGGGGCGGGCAGCGCTATCCGACCGCTCCGGCGACGCCGCGATGTCGACGACGGGCGGTTCCCCGATGGGCGAATTGGTCGGCGGCGCTGGCCGGCGGCGACTGGTCACCGTCGGCCTCGGCCACCGCGTCCGGTGTCTTTGGGGCACAGGCGCTCTTGACATGCCCGCGTGGGCATGACTAGAATGCGCGTGTCGGCTGGGTGCACGTCACCCTCCCTTGGCGGGGATCAAGCGCGACAAGTCCGATTCGTCGGAAGCAGCGGTCCGGTTGGCGATCAGGCGGTTTGGCGACGGACCGATCGTGTCCCGGATTTCAGAGTCGCTCCGACG